>DATGJN010000115.1 GCA_035295165.1 bacterium | reverse complement strand
ACGATCGTCCAGCCACCAGCCGACGCGCCAGCCGCGTGAAAGATCTGGCCTTTCGGGAGGCCGGTCCGCGAGGGATGCACCGCAGCGAGTGCCGCCTCATACTGTTCCTTCGTGCCGCCTGGAAAGTAGTGTACAATCCCGTATGCCAATCTCGCACCTCCATCGGGATGCCGTTGCATCCTGTCCTTCCAGTGTGATCCCCATGAGTCCTCCCGACTCATTTCCAGGCCAGTGCCGCCCGCCGTGCTCGTTCTGTCCGTTGTGTGGCGGTGAGCTTGTCCGATCCACGTCTGCCGCCGCTCCGGCGGCAACGAATGAACCGGGTTCTGCCGAGGAAGGAATGCAGGCCCCAAATTGGAAGTCTCGGGTCATGAAACCAGCCGCGCGGGTGGCACTGATCTTCGTGCCCTCCGCAGCCTATTTTGCCTTGGCGGTGATCGGCTGGGGCGGGATCACCCCCTTCTTTTCCCACCCGGCGCTGACCGCGCTCGTGATCGCGGGGTTTGCGCTAGCGGGTGTGGCGTTCTTTGCTGACGGAAATTTGAGCAGCGGCGAGCGCGAGGATCGCTCCAATCGATGGGTGATCTCCGCTCTAGGCCTGATCGGGCTGCTGAGCGGCTACGTACCGGCGTGGACGGACCGCACGGAGTTCTGGACGTTGGACGGCGACACCATTCGGTGGCTGGGCGTCATTCTATTCGTCGCCGGCAGTGCGTTACGGCTCTGGCCGGCCTTCGTGCTCGGCCGGCGATTCAGCGGATTCGTCGCCATCCAACCCGGGCACACTCTGGTCACGACCGGGATCTACGGTGTCATCCGTCACCCTAGCTATCTCAGCCTGCTGGTTAGCACGTTGGGATGGGCCTTGGCCTTTCGCTCGGGGGTCGGCGTACTCCTGACGGCACTCACTCTCGCGCCGGTTGTCGCGCGGATTCACTCAGAGGAGAAACTACTGGGCACGCAGTTTGGCGACGAGTACGAGGCATACCGCTCCAAGACGTCACGGCTGATTCCGGGGCTCTACTAGGTCGAATCGACGAGCCGCTTGGTGCCGAGCCGACAAATGAACCGTTTCTGTAAATGAAGTGCAGTGCAGGAGCGTCCGCACGACTCTTAATCCCAACTGATCCCAACGGTGCAGGTTCGAGCCCTGCACGGCCCATGAAGTAAACCCCAATCACAGCAAGGGTTAGTCCCTCCAATATTGCACAGCGTCGCCTTGGCGACCGCTGCTGTGACGACGGGTCATGTCCGATTGGCGCTTGACTTGAACATCTGGGTTCGGATTCGCGCATAACTCCGCCCGCACCGGTCCGCGGGACGCACCTCTCGCCTCATCGCGCCCGTCCGTTGTCTCCGGATGGCCGCAGGGTGCGAACGGGTGAACGCCTTAGCGCGGGCCCGGCCGGTCTCATCGAAGGTGGGTTCGATGGTGACGAACCCCGTCGAACCCCGCCGTGTTGCCGCCACCGACAACCGAACGCGCACACCCCGCTGCGCGCGCAGGGGACAACCGAGCGGCCGCATCGGGGGCGGAGATCGTTTGAGCATTCCGGTGTCGTCGGCTCGGTGGATGACCTGTGGATAGCGATGATGTTCGTCGAACTCGTGTCTTGTCCACATCCGTGACACACGGCGCGTCCAACTCACCGTGGAACTTCGACCGAAAGAATCGATCATAGCACTTGCGACTCCTTCCGTCTTGCGGCATTGTGTTGGTGACCCCATGTCGTTCAAACGGACACACGAGTCCACGAGTCGTGTTTCGATTGTGTGCCTCTTTGCCTAGATCATCGGAGAGGGAGAGTGCTGTGACGCCGCCAAGCGACCGGCGTGAAACCGCAACTGCACTCAGATTCCTGGCGACACTGGTACGAGGGCTCACCGCGGTTCTGGATATCCGTCAACTCGTCGACCGGACGCTCAAGGCGCTGCGCGACATCGGTTTTCATTCTTCCACGATCGCGCTCATCGGAGAACGGCGTCCCGACATCTTAACCATCGTGGGCGGCGCAGGGCTAGGCAGCGCGTTTCGCGGACAGAACATTCCCCGTCCGCGAGGATTCAGCTGGAAGACCGTCATGGCGAAGAGTCCGGTGTACGTCGCCGACACCCATCGGAACGGGGCACGGTGCAGAGCCTGCGAGCACATCCGGTCGGCGATCCACGTCCCGTTGATCGCCGACGGAGAAGCGATCGGGTCGATGGCCGCTCATGCCGACACCGTCAATGCGTTCTCGCCGAACGATCTCGCCCTGCTGAGCGTCGTCGCGCAGTATGTGGCGAACGTGCTCGCGATCGCGCGACTGCAGCACCGGCTCCGAAGCCTGGCGGAAACCGATCCGCTCACCGAGTTGGCGAACCGCCGCCACTTTCTCGCGGAACTGGACCGGGAACTCGCCCGCGCCCGCAGAACCGCGGCACCCCTCACGGTCGCGCTGCTGGACCTAGACGGGTTCAAATCGCTGAACGACACTCACGGCCATCTGGCGGGGGACGTGGCGTTGATACAGGTGGGACAAACCCTGCGGGGTCAACTGCGGTCGTCCGATGTGCTGGCGCGGTTCGGCGGCGACGAGTTCGCGTTGTTGCTCCCGGCGACCGGACCCGAGGCGCCCTCGGTGCTCCAGCGCCTCGAGCCGATCGCCATCACGGTCGAACCGGACGGCCTGCCCCGTTACCTCACCGTCTCGTGGGGTGCAGCATCGAGCCCACCGGATGGGCGCGACCCAGAGACCCTCCTGCGGGCGGCGGACCTCAGGCTGTACGGGATGAAGCGAGCGCGCAAACGGCTCCCTCTCGGCTCCGACAAGCCCTAGATCGACGCCTCGTTCGCTCGGCTGCACTGGCCTCGCTGGCTCCCAAGGCACGTTCAAATTCGCAGGTTCGATCTATGCGCACGAATGATGCCCCGGAGACTACCGACGGCGTAGCGTTGGAACAAGCGGTGCAACGTGCGGGGGGACAGACCATGTCAGCCGTTTACGGCATTGCCGAGTGGCGTGCGGCGGACGGAAGGTATCTCGTCCAGAGCGACGGCACGATCCGCAGGTGGGAACACGGCGCGTGGCAGGTGGCGGGGCGGGTCCCGGTGGGACTGAGCGCAGGACAGTACGCGAAATCCATGAGCCGGATGCCGGGGGTGCACTTGCGCTGGCGCGTGCGCCGGCTGACGATTCAGGCTTACGACAGCGGCTGCTAGGCGAGCATTCTCGTCGTCGGGGTACGGTGCGGATCCCGGCGGGCGGCTGTGGTGTTTCCCCTTCCCGCGCAACCAGACTCGCCCCAACACCAGTTCGTTTGTGCGTCAGCGACACGGGGTAACGTTACAAAGGTAGCTCGGCGGAACCACATACCCCGCCGCTCACACAAGGAGGGCTGCTAGACAATGTCACTCCACCCGCGGTTCGCGTCACCGAGTGCCATCGCGGCCATGTGTTTCTCGCTTGGCGCACTCCTGTTCGGCGCCGCGCCGACGTTGGCGGCGTCCGGGCCCGCGACCACGCCCGCGGCGCCATCGGTCCCGCACCACGCGTACTATCAGAACTGGTACTGGTGGCACGAAACCTGGACGTCACGCTGCGCGTCTCGGCCTGACAGCCAAGGACGCTGGGGGCAGGAGCGGCAGTGGGACAGCTGGTGTGCCAGCTTCGTGCGGTTTCGAGCGATGACCCCCGACGCGCAATGGCGGCAGGTGCACTCGTGGGACTTCGGGCGGGCTCCCGACCAGCCGTCCGCGAGCGACCACTGATCGCCCGCCGCCGCACGGAACATCCAGCGCGCGGCCCATCCGAGAGCCCGGCCTCACGGCCGGGCTCTCGGCGTTCCCGGACGCAGCCCGGTCCCGTGAGCGCCGGGTGCGGTTTTTGGTACACTCAATAAGAGCTGCACACGCCCGCCGCCCGCCGTGAACGCGGGCCAACACACGGGAGGGCCTCCGCACAATGGCACCGACGCGCGAACAGATGACCATGGGCGAAGGCATGGATGCGCTCGTCAACGTCGAGGTCAGCGGACGCGGCGTTGTCGCCGCCATGCACGCGGCCGCGCGGCGGGCACAGGACGGCCCCCTATGCCTCACCGCGGCGGCCCGGCTGTTGGCGGAGGTGCACCGCCGGGACATCGTCATGCTCGCAACGGGGCTCCCGATCCCACCCTGGTTCCGGGGCGAACAGGACGGACCGGTGGGGACGGCGACGCTCGCACGGGCGTTGGTACTAGCCACCGGGGCCTGCCCGGTGGTCGTCACCGACCCCGCCAACGTCGATCTGTGCGCCGCCGCCATCGGCGGTGCCGGTCTCCACGTGGGGACGGTCGAAGACGCCCGCAGGCTGCCGACCACGGCCGCGGTCCTTGGATTTCCCCTGGACTGGGACGAGGCGGAGGCGCGCGCGGTGGAGCTCATGGACGCGCTTCGCCCGACGGCGCTCGTCGCCGTGGAGCGCCCGGGGGCGAACGAACACGGGCACTACCACTCCGCGAGCGGCAAGCGCCTGACCGATCACTGCGCGAAGATCGACCCTTTGTTTCGTGTGGCGCGGGAACGAGAGGTCGTGACGGTTGGGATCGGCGACGGCGGCAACGAGTTGGGCGGCGCGAAAATCCGGGAGACGGTTCTGCGCGTCGTCCCGCACGCCGACCGCTGCGCCTGCGCGTGCGAGGGCACCATTGTCCCCGTGGTGGACACGGACGTCCTCGTCACCGCCGCGATCTCCAACTGGGGCGCCTACGGAATCGAGGCTGCGCTCGCCATGCTCGCGGGCCGGCGCGAGCTCATGCACAGTCGCGAGCTGGACGCCCGCGTGTACGATCGATGTGTGCGGGCCGGCGCAAACGACGCCGACTCGGGGCTGCTTGATCCGGGCGCCGACGGCATCCCCGGACCGCTGCACGGCCATATCGTGGATCTGCTCGGCTGCATGGTGCAAAACGGCCTGGACTTCGGGAAGATGTATCGGGACCCGCGTTACCCCTGGCTGTAGGACACCGGCCTCCCCGCCCCGTCCCACACGAGTGCGTCGAACCGCTGCGCGGCCTCGAGTGCCGCGAGATCGTCGGGCGTGTCGAGATCGAAGGCGATCCCGGGACGGAACACCTCGACCACATCGAGCCCGCGCGCCCCCGCCTCGCGGTGATGCGCGGCGCGGCTCGCCGGACCGAACGCCGGCGCAAACGCGTGCCCGGCAGGCACCACGAGTGCGCTGGTGCCCATCCCGTCTTTCGACGGCGCCAACACCACACGCCCGGGACGCGATGCCGCGAGCAGCGACGCCACGTCCGCCGCGCGGAGCCAGGGAAGATCGGCGACCACGATCAGCAGGTCTCGGCCCTGGCACGCGGGCGAGCCCATCGTGCCGCGGAGCGCGGTGTTCAGGTCCGAGCCCCAATCGGGCGCCACAGTCCACCCCCCCACCTCGCCCCACCCCCGGACCGCGCGATCGGGACTCACGATCGTCAGGCCCTCCACGGCCGGCACCGCGCGGACCGCGACACACACGTGGCGCAGCAACGCAAGCGACAGCGCCGCGCGCGCGCGAGGAGACAGCGCCGGCGCCAGTCGGGTCTTGGCCGCGCGGAGCCGTGCCTGTGGAATGATCGCGGAGACGGTCACGCGTGCGGCGCCGGGACGGCCGCCCCGTTGGCGGAAGCGATCTGCAGCACGTCGCGCGCAAGCCGGCGGCGCGCGTCCTCGTCGCCCATCACGGTATCGACGCACGCCACTGCAAGCGGCCGGTCCGGGCGGCCCGCGGCCGCAACCGTCGCCAAGGCGTTGCGATCCTGCGCGTCGAGCACGAACACGTCCAAGAACTCCCGGTACAATCCGGCGACCGCGGCGGGCTCCGCTGGCATGCCGAGCCCGCGGAGCATCTCCACGGTGGGCCCCTTGATCGCCCGACCGCCCACCAGCGGGCTCACGGCGAGCCGCACCGCCGGAGTCTGCACGAGCGCGTCGCGCAGGCGCGGGACCGCGAGGATCGGCCCGACGCTCACGAGAGGATTGCTCGGAGCGATGACGACCAGCGCCGCGCGCCGGATCGCGTCGGCGACCTCCGGCGTCATCCGCGCCGCATCCGCGCCCGTGAACTCGATGCCGAGCACCGGATCGGACGCGCGCCGCGCCACGAAGTACTCCTGAAATGAGAGTCGCCCCGCGGGGACGCGCACGACCGTTTCGACCCGCTCGTCGCACATCGGCAGCACGCGCGGTGCGACGCCAAGCGCGTTCGCAAGCGCCTGCACGACATCCGTGAGCCGCCGTCCCTCGCGCAGCCACTGCGTCCGAGCGAGATGGGTTGCAAGATCCCGGTCGCCGATCCGGAACCACGTCGGCAACCCGTAGCGGCCGAGCATTTCCAGCGCGTGCCACGTATCCCCGGCGATGCCCCACCCCTGCTCCCGGCTCGCCAGCCCCGATAGCGTGTAGAGCACCGTGTCCACGTCCGGTGACACATGCAGCCCCCAGCACGTACAGTCGTCGGCGGTGTTCACGACGACCGCCAGCTGCGACGGATCCGGGAGCACGGCCGCCAACCCGGCAACCAGTTTCACGCCGCCGACCCCTCCGCACAGAACGGTGATCACGTCGCCGGGGCTCCTACACGTACGTGACGATCGCCTCGAGCGGCTTCCGCGGCGGCACCGGCGGGGTGTGCGCGGGACGCCCGATCGTGAGCAGCGCCTGCGGGGTGAAGGCCGCGGCGAGACCGAGCGCCCGGCGGACGACCGCGGGGCAGAACAGCGGCGCGCAGCACCAGCAGCCGCCGAGCCCGTGGGCAGCGGCCGCGAGCAGCAGGTTCTGCGTCGCCGCAGCCGCGCTCTGCGAGGCCATCGTCGCCTCGGCCGCGCGGCGCGCCCGGTCGGGGTACTCGTCCATTTCCTCCATCGTATAGCCGACGAGAATGAGCAGCGGCGCCTCGCCGAACCGACGCTCTGAGAACCGCAACTGCACCCGAATCGCGGCTTCGCTGGTGCCCACCCGCTCAAGGTCGCGCCGCCACCGGCGCGCCATGCGCGATGTGAGGCGCCGTCGCACTTGGGGCGAATTGATGATCACAAAACGCGTGGGCTGCGCGTTGTGGGCCGAGGGCGCCATCCGAGCCGCCTCGAGCAGGGCGCGCACAACGTCGTCGGGCACTGGGTCCGGCGTGTAGAACCGGACCGTTCGCCGCGCGGCGAGCACACTGAGATCTCCAGGCATTGGAGCCTCCACGTGGGGAAGTACGAAGCGTGGGAACGCGTTGAGGAGAGTTCGCGCCCGCGCAAACGCTCCCTGCCCTCCCCTCGTGCCGCCGCGGCGGCAACGGCACGGCCCCGGCGACTCCGCCGGGGCCGGCGACCGTCAGTTGCGCAACGGCGTCAGTTCGCTTTCACGTACCCGTGATCGAGCCCGTAGGTGGCGAGCGCCCGGCGCATCGCGCGCCGGCCGCGGAACAGCCGGCTCATCACCGTGCCCCTTGGAATCCCCAAGATGTCCGCGATCTCCTGGTACGAGAAGCCTTCGAGGTCCGCCAGAATCAAGCACGAGCGGAAGACCTCCGGCAACGCCATGAGCGCCTGCCGGATCTCGGCGTCCATCACCCCGGACAAGACGACCGACTCGGGCGTTTCGTGCACCACGAACGCCGGATCCTGTCCTTCCATCTCGTCCACGGTTTGGACCGTCCGCGTAGACGCCCGATAGCGGTCGATGTGCGCGTTGTGCAGAATGCGGAACAACCAGGCCTTCGGGTTCGTCCCGGGTCGATACGTGTGGAGGGACCGCCACGCGCGGAGGTACGTCTCCTGCACCAGGTCCTCCGCGTCCTGCGGGCGCCCTGTGAGGCGCAGCGCCGTGCGGTACAGCGGATCGAGATGTGACGTTACCATCTCCTCGAACAGCACCGCCTCCGGCGAAGGCGGCAGGCCCGGGATCGTGGCCGCGCCCGCCGCCGGCCGGACCGGCGCCTGTGCGGCCGTCGTGTTCATAACGCGACGGGGACTGTTTTGCACGTTCTTCACCTACTTTCCAGAGACTTGAGCATGTTTTGCGCCGCGGCCTCGATCGGCCCGCCGTGCCCATGGGCCTTGGCCAGGAGCACGGCACCCTCAACCTGGCTCACCAGAGCGACCGCGGCGCCACGGACGTCCAGATCGCTGCGAAACTGCTTCTGCGCCACACCTTCGGCCAGGCACCGCTCGACCGCCTCTTCCCACCGCTTGAAGAACCCGCTCAACCTGGATCGGAACTCGGGATGCTCGCCGCACATCTCGGCCACCAAGTTGCCGAACGGGCACCCGCCCCGATACGCCTCGCCGATGCCGGCGCCTACCGAAGTAAACAACCGCTCAACGCGCTCGCGCGGGGAGAGATTCCGATCTTCCAGGATGCCGTGGATCACCCGGGTTGCGAACTGCTCGGCCTGACGGGCGAGCACTTCCAACCCCAAGTCTTCCTTGCTGCGGAAGTAATAGTAGAAATTGCTGCGGCACACCCCGCTGTGATCGAGGATCGCGTCCAGCGAGGTAGGCTGAAACCCCTGGCGGTGGAACAGGGACGCCGCCGCCTCTAACAGTTTTTCCCTATTACGCTGGTCTCTGGCCATCTCACCAAGCCGAAACTAGGACTGCGTAGTCTTAGGACTGATCTGTTCTAGATCCTACCGCCAGCGGTTGTATCTGTCAATAGTATGTTTACCATTCAGCTCAAGTTCTCAACATCTCGATGCCCAGGGTACCGGAACGATCGCTCGGGGCATGGCCAACTCTGCGCCCTCGGCGCCGGAACGAGGCCGAGGGGAACAGTTAGGGTGCGGGATCCGGCGGCCGCCCGGCGAGCAGGGCCTCGGCGACCCTCCGCCAAGCTTCGGGATTGACCTGCTCGCCAGGGAACTTGCCGACGATCCGACCGTCCGCACTGACAAAGAACGTTTCCGGCACGCCCGTAGTTCCAAAGCGGCGCGCTACGGTGCCGTCGGGATCACGCGCGGACGGGAACGAGAGCCGGTATTCTGAGATGAACGCACGGGCGGGCGAGAGCAGGTCCTGGGTGTCCACGCCGAGGACCACCACACCCCTTGCCCGGTAGTGCCGCCACGTCGCTTCAAGCAGCGGAGCCTCCTCGCGGCACGGCACGCACCACGAGGCCCAGAAGTTCAAGATGACGGGATGGCCACGAAATTCGGCGAGTGAGACCGGCGGCCCGGAGAACGCCGGCATCGAAAGGGCTGGCACCGCCGGCGTCTCGCCTCTGGCCAGCGCCTCGCTGACGGCCACCGAGCGATCGTGCCGTATCATGCCGGCCGCGAGGAGGCTGAGTAGCGCCAGGAGCGGAAGGAGCAGGCCGGCCCATGCGGGCCAGGAACGGCGGGGCGTGGACGTCACCGCTTCATGATATCATGCGGCACAATCGGCGGAACGGCCTGGGACGTCCGTGGCTCGCCTCCTGGCCGCACCCCGAGCGTCTCGACGGCGTAGACGTACGTGCCCGCATTCCAGGCGAACGGCACCTCGGCGGTGTAGAACCGGCGCGAGAGCGGCCGTCCGTCTGGCGTATAGACCTCATTCACGGCGTTCGAGCGCGTGTACCAGGTGCCGATGAGCGCCAGATCCGCAAGGGCGCCGGCGCGGTCTCCCCGGCCGTCTTTGCAGAGCGCCAAGATCGTTCCCTGCCACGGCCAGATGAGCGTCCGATGGTAGTCGGGGATGCCCGCGACGTAGTACAGCGGAAACACCCGCCACCACGGATACACCGGATCGCACGGACGCAATGGGGTGCCGTCCTGGAGCCCGCGCGTCGTGATGAACTCGAGGATGCGCTGCACCTGCTCCGGTGTCGCGACCCGGAAGAACATCGCGAGCACGTTCCCGTCGGATGAGAATCCCCCGCGACCGCGCCCGTGGATCCAATCGACGAAATAGTCCCCGTTCCAAAAGAGCTGGAGACGCTCCCGCACCCGGCCCGCGAGGCCCCGGTACTGCTCGGCGTCGTGGTCCGCGCCGACCGCCCGTTTGATCGCCTCGCACGCCTGCAGGCCGACGCAGTACATGACGTTCAGATCGAAGATCTTGTCCACCTTCAGGATCGAGTCCATCCAGTCCGCGAGGAAATGGCTCTCGATCAGATCGTCGCCGTCCCGGTCCTGGCGCATCAGCCAGCCGATCGCGCGGTCCATCGCGGGTTCGAATCGTCGCGCGAACTCGACGTCACCGGTGCGCGCGATGTACGCGGCCGCCGCGATAATGAACAACGCCGCCGGATCGACCGGGTCGGCGAAGATCCCGCCGGCGCGCCCCACGACCTTCGGGCGGGTCAGCAGCCGCCGATATCCTCCAACGGTCTGCCCGACGAACTCGAGACGCACGGGCACGCAACCGTTCGCGTGCTGGAACCGCAGAAACGTGTCCAGTTCCGACGCGACCTGATCGTAGTCTCCGAGGGCGAGCGCCCCAAACGACGCCCAGAAGCCGTCCCGCGCCCAGTAGGCGTTGAAGTGCAGCCGGCCCGCGACGATCCCATCCGGGTTGTAGCAGGCCCGGAGATCCCGCACCGCAATCCCGTAGGCACGACGGATGGCGCCGACGTGCGCGGCGTCGTCTGTGGTGTTCATGCGCGGGGCTGACGATTCGGTGCCGGCCGCGGGGCCCCTCCAACGAGACGCCGCTCAGCGCCGTCCGCAGGATCCGGCGCGGCGCCCCGACGCGAGCGTCGAGCCGAGCGGGGCATACCGGGGCGGCAGCCGTCTACACGACCGGTGAGAAGTCGGTGGCCGTCAAGAGAGCGGTCTTGATGTGCTCGACGATCCACCCACGTGCGTGCGTTTCGTTCCGGACGCGCTGCCAGTCAGGATCCGCCTGGAACGCGCCCCACTTCTTCTCGCGGTCCTCCCACGAGTCGTACCGCGTGATGTAGATGAGGTCGTCCTGGTCGCCGACGGCCGTCTCCCAGAACCCGGACACGTGGATTCCGTGCTTGCGGAAGAACCCCATCGTGTGGTCGCGGAACCTCGCCAGCACGTCGGCCTTGCGACCCGGCATGCACCGATACACTCGCAGCTCGTAGATCATCCGTCCCTCCCTTCGCGCCTTCACGACGCCCCCGCCACGGGGGCGCGTTCGGATCAGTCGACCAGTGATCGGGGCTGCGCTGAGGCGCGGCACCTGACTCCGCTCGGTGACCGCGCGTCCTGCGCGCGGCCGCTCGACGCGCGCCGGCGACCAGCCGGTCCGGAGTCACACCACCGCGATTGGGCGCACCGGCGACCCCGTCGCGCCGACCAGCTTCAGCGGCGCGCAGATGAAAAGAAACTCCCCTCGCCGGTCGCGGCTGAGCGCCTCCAGGTTCAGGTTCTCGATGATGGGAATGCCGCACCGCGCGATCAGGTGAAGGTGCGCGAACAGGGTGCCGCCGGTCTCCGGGTCACGCTCGTCCGTTTCGTCCCACGTCATGTTGTCGCAACCGGCACACGCCACCTGGTGGGCGGCCGCCCACTCCGACCCGTCCCGGCCGACGCCCGCCGCGGCGAGGTATCGGGCCTCGTCGCCCCACAGCTTGGCGTAGCCGGTGCGCACCAGGAGCACGTCCCCGGGGCCCACGGTGACCCCCGCGTGGCGCGCCGCCGCCTCCAGATCGGCGCCGGTGACGCGATAGTGCGGCGGCAGCGGATCGTGCCCCGTGACCGCGCAGACGTCGAGCAACACGCCCCGCGCCACGATCGGAGGCATCGTCTCGATGCCGTGCGCCGTGAACCCCTTCTGCGTTTCCACGGCAGGCGTGACCTCGATCCCGCCGTACAGTCGCAGGCCGTCGGACTGGTGCGACAACGCATCGATGTGGGTTCCGGAGTGTTCCATCATGACGACCATCCCCGACGCGCCGCTGCGGGGGCCCGCGCGCTCGGGATCGTAGCCGTCGCGATGGCGTCGGTGCAGTTGGTACACGTAGCCGGGGCGGTGGGATGGAGCGATCGGCATCCCCGCGATGCGCGGCTGCTCGAGATCGTACACCGTCCGGCCAAGCGTCGCGGCGAGCCAGGACGTGCGCTCCGTTGGCATGTGCGATCTCCTCGTCTGTCGTGGACGCGGTGTCCGCGCCGCTCCCCACGACGCGGGCCCGCGGGGTGTGCGTTTTAGGCCGTCACGCGCGGCATCCAGCGGGGGCGGGCTGCCTCGAACCGGGTGATGGCGTCCTCCGCTCGGAGGGTGAGCCCGATCGCGTCGAGCCCGTGGAGCAGACAGTGCTTGGTGTGGCTGTCGATCTCAAAGCGGTCCTCGCGCCCGAACCCGTCGGTAACAGCCTGGCGCTCGAGGTCCACGGTCAGCTGATAGCCCTCGCGCGTACTCGCGTGCTCGAGGATCTCTCGGATGCGCTCCTCGGGGAGCACGACCGTCAGCAGGCCGTTCTGGTGGGCGTTCGCGGCAAAGATGTTGGCGAACGACGGCGCCACGATGGCCCGGAAACCGTATTCCATTAGGGCCCACGGCGCGTGCTCCCGCGAAGAGCCGCACCCGAAGTTCGGTCCGGCGACCAACACCGTGCCGTCGCGGTACTCGGGCTTCGCGAACAGCGAATCCGCGCGCGGTGTGCCGTCGGGGTGGAACCGGAGCGTGTAGAACAGCATATCGCCGTATCCGGTACGCTCGATGCGCTTCAAGAACCGCGCCGGGATGATCAGATCCGTGTCCACGTCCGCCCGATCGAGGGGGACGACCACACCGGTGTGCTGCGTAAACGGCTTCATCTCACGCAGCCCCCCAGGTGCGGACGTCGACGAAGTGCCCCGCGATCGCGGCGGCCGCCGCCATGGGCGGACTCACGAGGTGCGTGCGGCCGCCCGGCCCCTGCCGCCCCTCGAAGTTGCGGTTGGAGGTCGACGCACACCGCTCGCCGGGGCCGAGAATATCGGGATTCATGCCGAGGCACATCGAGCACCCGGCCTCCCGCCACTCAAAGCCCGCACTCGTGAAGAGTCGGTCGAGTCCCTCGCGCTCGGCCGCCGCCTTCACCTGCTGGGACCCCGGCACGACCATCGCCCGCACGTTGGGATGCACCTTCCGCCCCGCCACGACCGCGGCGGCGGCGCGCAGGTCCTCGAGACGCGAGTTGGTGCAGGATCCGATGAACGTCCGATCGATCGTGATCTCCTGAATGGGCATGCCGGGCCGCAGGGCCATGTACTTCAGCGCGCGATCGACCGCCTCGCGCGCGCGCGGATCCCGCTGGGCGTCCGGATCGGGCACGCGGCCGGTCACCGGCTCCGACTGCGACGGGTTGGTTCCCCAAGTGACGAACGGTTCGATCGCCCCGGCGTCGATCTCCACCCGCGTGTCGTATGTCGCGCCGGAGTCCGTGGGCAGGGACCGCCAGTACGCGAGGGCTTCGTCCCAGGCCGCGCCCTTCGGGGCGAACGGCCTGCCCGACACATACGCGAACGTCTTCTCATCGGGCGCGATGAGCCCGGCCCGGCCGCCGCCCTCGATCGTCATGTTGCACACGGTCAACCGTCCCTCGATCGACAGCGCCCCGATCGTCGACCCAGTGTACTCGATGATGTGACCGATCCCGCCGCCGACGCCGATCCGCCGGATGATGCCCAAGATCAAGTCCTTGGGCGTGGTGCCGGTCGGCAGGCTCCCCTCCACGCGTACCTCCATCGTCTTCGGACGTCGGAGCGGCAGTGTCTGCGTCGCGAGAACGTGCTCGACCTCGGTCGTCCCGATCCCAAACGCGAGCGCGCCGAGCGCGCCGTGAGTCCCGGTGTGGCTGTCGCCGCAGGCGACGATCAGCCCCGGCTGGCTCAGCCCCAGTTCGGGCCCGATGATGTGCACGATCCCCTGAAGGCGGCTGTGGAGCCCCTCGAGGCGCACGCCGAACTCGCGGCAGTTCTCCTCCAGCGCCGCGACTTGCTTTTGGCTGATCGGATCGGTAATCGGTTCGGACCGCGACGACGTCGGGACGTTGTGGTCGAGCGTGGCAAACGTCAGGTCCGCTCGCCGCACCCGGCGGCCGTGCAGACGCAACCCCTCAAACGCCTGCGGTGTCGTGACCTCGTGCACGAGATGCAGGTCGACATAGAGCAGATCGGGCGTGCCCGGCTCGCGGTGCACCACGTGCGCGTCCCAGATCTTGTCGATGATCGTCCTTGGGTTCACGGTCTCCTCCGCCTCCGTGTTCGCGTCGACTGCGGTGGTTCAACGATACACGCGATTCCTTCGCTTGACAAGGGAACCCGCCGTATGCTACTTTATGGACCCGTCTCAACGAGAGCGACCCGCAGCGCCGGGAAGTCAGATAAGAGTCGACGTCTCCCCGGCACAAGCGCAGGCGATTTCTCAAGGATGGGGTATCGACGGCTGCGACAGCCTAGAGCGGGGTCGACCCCGCGCTCGGCGGCGGCCGTCGACTTTTCCCGGCCGGTGCGACCCGCCGGTGCCTTGTATCGGGGCCGCGCACACCCGGGGGTGTCACGGACCCGAGGCCGGGCGGGCGATGTGAAAGGCGCGATTCCGGGAAGACGCCGGCAACTCCATGATCGCCGCGCGCGCGAGCGTCACGGTCATGCCCACGCCCCGCAGTCCGTCCACCGCACCCCCCGGCACCATCAAGGTCCCTTCGAGAGCCACGGGATCCCCGATCGCGGCGATCACGTACGGATCCTGCGTGGCCCGGCCGGCGATCGTGACGCCGCGGGGCAGCGCCCCCACCCCGTCCGTCGCGAGCATGCGGATACCGTTCACCGAGACGGCCTCGGCACCGGCGGCCCACAGCTCGTTGACCACGCCGGCAACGTCCTGCGCCTGCGGAACCGACAACCGTCGGGCGTCCGCCCCAAGGGTCACCGTGATCCCCGGCCCCCGCACCGGCGTCAGGCCGAGCACCTCGCGGTAGCCCGCGAGCTCATGCTGCATCGCGCCGGTGATGCTGCGGCCCTCGGCCTCGGCGGTTTGGATCTGTTGTTGCTTTGCCTCGAGCGCCACGATCTCGTCCCGCAGCGAGCGTTCTGAGTCCTGTTGCCGTCGCATCAACACCGCGAGGTCCGCGAGCCGGCGGGACGGGAGCTCGCCCCCTGCGCGAAGCACCTGGTTTGCCCGAAGCTGCAGAATCAGCAGGAACCCGGCCAGGAACAACAGGGCGGCGACGCCACCACGTTGCCACACCGTCAGCCGTGCGTCCCGCGTTCGACGCGGGGTCGACAGGGGAGACATTGACGAGAGATTTGACAGACGTCCGTGTAACTCCCGCCGCGGTCTTGCTTGGAGACGCCGCGTCTGGGCAGGACGATTTGGTGAGATATATCGAGATATCCGGCGATATATGCGATATTCTCGATGTAAAATGCGGCATTCGTCGGTCCACGCCATCCAATGCCGCGAACTGTCCTTGATTGCGCCCTCGAGACAATGAAAAATAGAGGTAGTTAGCACTTGACCACGAAGAGTGCTAAACACTACAGAATGAGGAGGCCGTCTGCATGCCTGCCAAGAGTTTGCTGTACGACGAAGAGGCCCGCAAGGCTCTCGAGCGCGGCGTTGAGAAAGTTGCCAGCGCCGTCCGCGTGACGCTCGGTCCACGAGGCCGCAACGTTGTGCTCGAAAAGAAGTGGGGCTCGCCGACCATTACAAAGGACGGCGTCACGGTCGCGAAGGAGATCGAGCTGGAAGACTCCTACGAGAACATGGGGGCCCAGCTCGTCAAGGAAGTTGCTAGCAAGACCAACGACGCCGCGGGCGACGGCACCACCACCGCCACGGTGCTCGCGCACGCGATCGTGAAAGAGGGCCTCAAGAACGTCGCGGCCGGCGCCAACCCCATGATCCTCAAGCGCGGCATCGACCGCGCAGTCGAGGCGCTCACGGCCGAGCTGAAGAAACTGAGCATCCCGCTCGAGGGCAAGGACCACATCGCCCACGTCGCCAGCATCGCCGGCAACGACGAGGAGATCGGGAACATCATCGCCGAGGCGATGGACAAGGTCGGCAAGGACGGCGTCATCACGATCGAGGAGTCCAAGGGCATCGAGACGACCGTCGAAGTGGTCGAGGGCATGCAGTTCGACCGCGGATACATTTCCCCGTACATGGTTACGGATCCCGACAAGATGGAAGCGGTCGTCGAGGACCCATACATCCTGCTGACCGAAAAGAAGATCAGCGCCGTCAAAGACATCGTCCCGGTGATGGAGAAAGTGATGCGCTTCGGCAAGCCGCTCGTCGTGGTGGCCGAGGACGTCGAGGGCGAGGCGCTGGCGACGCTCGTCGTCAACAAGCTTCGCGGCGTGCTGCCGTGTGTCGCCGTCAAGGCCCCGGGCTACGGCGACCGGCGGAAGGCGATGCTCGGTGACATGGCGGTGCTGACCGGAGGACAGGTGCTGAGCGACGACATCGGCGTGAAGCTGGAGAGCCTGGAGCTGGAGATGCTCGGTCGCGCGGCGAAGGTGCGGGTGGCCAAGGAAGAGACCACGATCATCGAGGGCAAGGGCGACCGCAAGGCGATCCAGGGCCGGATCGCCCAGATCAAGAAGGAGATCGAGACGACCACCTCCGACTACGACAAGGAGAAGCTCCAGGAGCGTCTGGCGAAGCTCGCGGGCGGCGTCGCGCAGATCAAGGTCGGGGCCGCGACGGAAACCGAGCTCAAGGAGAAGAAGCACCGATTTGAGGACGCGCTCAGCACGAGCAAGGCGGCGGTTGAGGAAGGCATCGTGCCCGGCGGCGGGACCGCGCTCCTGAACATCGCGAAGGCGCTCGACAAGGTGCAGACGAGCGACGAGGATGAGAAGAGCGGCGTGGCGATCGTCCGACGCGCGATCGAAGAGCCCGCGAAGTGGCTGGCCGCCAACGCCGGCGTCGAGGGCGCCGTGATCGTCGCGCACGTCAAGAGTGAGAAGCCCGGGATCGGCTACAACGTCGCGGAGAACACGTTCACCGACATGGTCAAGGCCGGCATCATCGATGCAACCAAGGTGACACGCTTGGCCCTGCAGAACGCGGCCAGCGTGGCGAGCCTCCTGTTGACGACGGAAGCGCTCGTCGTCGAGAAGCGCGAGAAGAAGAAGGGCGCGGCCGCGGCGGCGCCGGGCGGCTACAACCCCGAAGACATGGACATGTAGCGACGCGGGCGCGCCGGACCGGATCCGCGCGACTCAGGGAACGCATGACACGGGCGGGGGCCAAGCGGCCCTCGCCCGTGTCATGTTTGCGTGCCCGTGAATCAGGCTAGCTCGACGTCCTCTGCGTGCACCATGAGGCCCATGTGCTGATTCGCGCGGCCAGGCACGAGGACCACCAGTGACCCGTACCGGGAGTCGAGCTCGTGGACGTCCACAGGCTCGGGCATCCCGGCGATCTTGACTTTGCTGCCTACCGTCACGGAGCGGCCGGTGCGGTCCTTCACCTCGTTCGTCACTGTCACGGGCACGGCCATCGCGTCCCCCCTCCTTTGCGCCCTGTTCCTCGCCAACGATCACGGCACGTAGAAACGATTCTTCTCGCGCGCCACGCGTCCCTCGCGCATCAGCTTGAGCAAATGTGCCAGTACGGTTGCCTCGGCCCCGGGGTGCAGGCGCGGGTCCAGATCGGGATAGAGCGACGCTGCCACCTCACCTGGCGTCCGCGGTCCTGCGGACACCACGTCGAGGATCTGCTGCTCCCGCAACCGCCGGTGAGCGATGTACTCGGCGACGCGGGGGCCCGGATCCTCGACGAGCGGGCCGTGCCCGGGGGCGATCACGGCGAGATCGAGCTGGCCGACCCGCTCGAGCGAACGCAGATACTCCTCGATCGACCCGGTCGGCGGGGACACCATGACGGTGCCGCGTCCCAGCACGAGATCGCCCGAGAACAGGGTCCGCTGGGCCTCCCAGACAAACGCGATGTGGTCGGGAGCGTGCCCCGGCGTATGCACGACCCTGAGGCGGATCTCTTCCTCCGCGACGAGCTCGCCCTCGTCCAACGGCCGGTCACCGGCGCGCCACCGCGCCACCGGCGCTCGGGTCGCCTCTGCCAACCGGCGGGCGGCACCCAGGTGATCGCTGTGCGCGTGGGTGACCAGGATGAGCGCAACGCGCCCGCCGCTTTCCCCGGCACGCTCGACAATCTGCGCAACATGACGGCTGTCGTCCGGCCCCGGATCGATGACCACGACCCGCCGGCGACCCAGCAGGTACGTGTTCGTCCCGTCCAGGGTGTACGGTGAGGCATTCGGCGCGACGATCGTCCGGAGGAGCCCGGACGACGGCGGAGGCTGAACCGACATAAGCCGTTAGCGGTCTTCTTCCTCCTCGCGGTCCAGTCCCTCGATGCGCGCGCGCCACCGCTCGTCGAGCAGGCGCTCGGCTCGCTCCATGGTTTCCGCGGAGACCACAAGCCGCGCCTCGCCGACAGGGTCGTCGCAGCCAGCCGTCCACCGGCCGGTCGACGCGTCAAACCGCACGTCGACGCCGGTCATCACCACCCGACTCTCGTCTCGCATGGGAGGCCTCCCCAACGCACCCGACGGGGTCGTCGCGAACAGAAGCCGCGACCCCGGGGCCAACGCGTTTCAAGTCCGCCGGCGTCCACCCCCGTCTATCTTCAAGGTCTCGCAGGCATTCCCTGTCGCGCGCCCGTCCGGATCGCGCGCCGGTCGTCCATGACGATGCGGGTGTTACACTGTTCACGCGATCGGGGCGACGGCGATGTCGGCCGAGCGTTCGCCCAGGGCACCCTGTGCAAGATTGGGCGCGACGGGTACGCGGAGGTCGTGACAGGGACGCGCCGGCAGCGGCCGGCCGCGGTGCGCGGACCGCGTGGCACGACGCTCAGGGAGGAGAACACGCTGCCGCGTATCAAGGTGATGTGCTCGTCCGCCTGGCGGGTGGGCCGATTGGCGCCACCCCCTCCAACTGGAACGGGTAGGAATTCGCGGCGTCCGAGACACACGGAGCGGCGACGCCGGTGAGTGCGCGAGCGGCCTCTTAAACGAACAGCGAAACCATCCCCAGCCGCGCGATGGCGTCGCGCATCGTCGCGGCGTCCGGCGCCGACGTGAATCGACTCGCCGCGTCGAGCACCTTCGGCAACAGGGTGATGTCGCCGACGGTGTTGAGGAAGATCCCCGGACGCGAGAGCACCCAGTGCACGGCTACATCGATGTCGCGCTGCTCGTGAAGCGGTTGGTACCAGGTGGCGTGCGTGCGCTCCCGCCCCCACCACGGGCGCAGCGCAATCGCCTTGATGGTTTGCACCGCGACGTTCCGTTCGCGGCACACGGCGACGACACGTTCGAACATCGCGGCGTAGTGACCATCCTGCATCGTGATGTAGTTGTACGGCAGCAGCACCGAGTCGAAGTCGAACCGCTCGAGGCTGCGCAGGTGCATGGCCGCGATTTGCGTGCCGTGCCCGGTGACCCCGATGAACCGCACCAATCCCTGCGCTCTCGCCTCCACACAGGCGTCGAGGGCGCCGCCGGGGCTGAGCGCAGTATCCCACTCGATCGGGTCGGAGAGACTGTGGAGTTGGATGAGATCGATCCGCTCCACGCCCAGACGCTCCAGCGACAGATGGATCTGGCGCTTCGCGGCGTCGTACGTGCGGCCGCCCGTCTTCGTGGCGAGGAAGAAGCGGTCGCGGTGGGTCTTCAGCCAGGGCGCCAGCCGCAGTTCGGCATCGCCGTAGCTTGCCGCGACGTCGACGTGGTTGACGCCGTACCGGAGCAGGACGTCGAGGGTGCGATCGGCGTCGTCTTGTGTGACCCGCGCCAGTGCCGCCGCGCCGAAGATCGTCCGCGTGCTCGCGTGCCCGGTCCGCCCGAACGTGGATGTGGCGATCATGGTCCGCCTCCCTGCGCCGCCGAATCCGGCCGCGGATTCCACCATCCTCTTCCCATTACACGCTTCGCGACGCCCTACTTCCGCATCGCCCCGCGCAATGCCGCCTCGGCGATGACGACGTCTCGCGACGTCGCGAACGCCCCGTCTGCGAGATCGGCCGCGCGCCGCACCCTCGCCGGCGGGAACTAGATCGACGTGTGTGCATCGCGGCGGTGGAGCGACGCCGGCACGAGCAGCGTCGCCGACGCGCGCTGTGCGGCGGCGAGGACGCGCTTGAGCGGTACACCGTGCTGCTGCGCGAGCGTGCGGCACGCCTCGAACTCCGGCGCCACGTTCAGTACGCCGTCGTCGTCGCTCGCCACCTTCACCGGGACTGGGCCGTACTCGGTCTCCACGTCCACGGTGCGCCGGCGGAGCGCAAGACGCGTGACGTCGTGGGTACGCACCCCGAGCGTCGTCGTCTCCGCAAACAGAATCCCGCAGATCGCGCGCGCCTGCTCGGGCGCGGTGAGAACGCGCAACACCTGGCCAGGTCGGCCCTTCTTCATCACCGCCGGCAGGATCGCGACGTCCAACGCCCCGGCCTCGAACAGCCGGGCCGTGACGTGTGGGTAGACCTGCGGGTTCATGTCGTCGATGGACGTTTCCAATACGACCAACCGCTCTGCGCCGAGTGGGGCGGCGACTTGCGTCACCGCGGGCAGATCATTCTCGCGGGGCGCGTCGAGCGCCTCGCCGACGAACAGCCGGAGCACGTTCGCCCGCGCGGGGTCTGCCCGGCCGGCCCCAGTCCCGATCCGCTCCACACGCATCGGCGGCAGCACGCCCCACTCGGCCACGACGGCCCGCAGCAGCGCGGCACCGGTCGGCGTCAGCAACTCGCCCTCGACCTCGCCCGCGTACACAGGCATCCCTTCCAGAAACACCTGCGTCGCCGGCGCCGGTACCGGCACGACGCCGTGTTGGATCGGCACCCAGCCTCGCCCGACGTTCACGGGGGACGCGACGACGCGCCCTATGTTCAGCGCGGTCACGCCAGCCAGTACGCCCACCACGTCGACCAGCGTATCCAGGCCGCCGAGCTCGTGCAGATGCACCTGCTCGAGTGGCACGCCGTGCACCTGGGATTCGACCTCGGCAAGACGCCGCAGCACCGCGCCTGCGCGCGCACGCACCGACACTTCGACCCGGCTTCCGGCGAGCAGTTCCTGGAGGCGCGGGTACGCGCGAGCGTGGGGCGGGTCGTCCTCCGCGACCTCCACGCGCATCGCCGGCACCCCCCGGCGCTCGGTGCGGCTGACAGTCACTCGCACCGGCACGCCCAGGGCCGAGACTACCTCCTGCAACGCCGCTTCTGGCCACCCCGCACCGAGGAGCGCACCGAGCAGCATGTCGCCGCTCGCCCCGCTGGCGCAATCAAGGTATCCGATGCGCATGCGTCTCCTCGCGCGCCACCGGCGAGGCGGCCGCGTTGATCTGCGCGGCGAGATAGCCCGCGCCGAACCCATTGTCGATGTTGACGACCGCGACGCCCGGTGCGCACGCGTTTAGCATCGTCAGCAGTGGCGCGAGGCCGCCGAAATGCGCGCCGTACCCCACGCTCGTCGGCACCCCGATCACCGGCGCGCGCGTGAGCCCGGCCACCACGGCCGGCAGCGCCCCGTCCATGCCGGCGACCACCACCAACGCCCGCGCGCGGTCCAGGAGCTCGCGCTGGGGCCCCAACCGGTGCAAACCGCTGACGCCGACGTCGAAGACGCGGGTCACGTCGGCGCCCATGGCCGCGGCGGTCCAGGCGGCTTCCTCCGCCACGGGCAGATCCCCCGTCCCGCCGGTGAGCACGCCGACGCAGCCGACGCCCACGGTCGGCAGTTGACCGAGGATCATCAGCCGCGCCTCGGGCACGTACCGGGCATCGGGACACGCCCCCGACACTCCCGCCGCGACCTCGGGGGTCGCCCGCGTCAGCAACACCGGCTCCCCTGCTTGCCGCAGCGCCGACGCGAGATCCACGATCTGCGCCAGCGATTTCCCAGGGCAGTACACCGCCTCCGGCGCCCCGCGCCGCAGCGGCCGGTGGGTATCGGCCTTCGCAAACCCCAAATCCGCGTACGGCAGCCA
This sequence comes from bacterium, assembly GCA_035295165.1. Lineage (NCBI taxonomy): Bacteria > bacterium. The sequence goes on along the minus strand of DATGJN010000115.1, from coordinate 56,116 downwards.
GCGCAGCTCCGCCACCGCGTCGGCCACGGCCACCCGTCCCAACCGCACCTGCTCCAAGAGCCGCGCCAGCGCGTCGCCGTTCACGCGCGTCGCCCGTCGGACCCCGCCGCGCCCCCACCCGCGAGCGCCAGCCCTGCCGAAAACCGCCCGGAGCGCAATCCGTCCGGAGCGATCCGTACCGTGCTGAACCCGATCTCGCGCAGCGCGTCCGCGACGCGATCGAACACCACCGTGAGCCGTCCGATCTCGGGCTCCGGCACCTCGACGCTCGCCGCCACCCCATGGTGGCGCACGCGGACGTCGCGGAATCCCAAGTCCCGCACGACGCGCTCCGCTGCCTCGATCTGGCGGAGGGCCGCCACCGTGACCGGCGATCCATACGGGAGCCGCGACGCCAGGCACGGTGCCGCCGGCTTGTCCCACACCTCGAGCCCCGCGCGCCGCGCGAGCGTGCGGATGTCGGCCTTGCCGAGCCCCGCCTCGAGCAGGGGTGCGCGCACCGCAAACTCCGACGCCGCCCGCATGCCGGGACGGTAGTCGCCGCGGTCGTCGGCGTTGGCACCGTAGACGACCGCCGCGAAATCCAACTCGCGAGCGAGCCGCGTGAGAACCGTGAACAGCGCATGCTTGCAGAAGTAGCACCGCTGCCCGTCGTTCCGCAGATACCGTGCGTCTTCGAACTCGCTGGTGTGCACCCGCAGGTGCCGCACCCCCAGCCGGGCGGCTACCCGCTCCGCGCCAGCCAGCTCATCCGCGGCCAACGACGCGGATACCGCGGTCGCCGCCACGCACCGGTCCCGAAGCACGTCGTGGGTAACGGCCAGCAGGTACGCGCTGTCGACGCCGCCGGAAAACGCCACCACCGCGCTCCCGATCCCGTGGAGCAATGCCGAAAGACGTTCCTGTTTGGCGGCGAGCTCCTCCTGCTCACCCACCGACGGCGCCGCCGTGCCCGTGACCGATGCCCCGGGCGTCAAGGGGACCGCGCCGTCCGTCGTCGTCGAGTCCGGCGACGAGGGGTGACCGCGCCGTTCACCTGGCATCGGATGCGCCCCCCATGCCCGATCGGTCGGCGACGAGCGGTGACCGCAGCGCTCCGTTCTCCGAGAACCCCAACGTGAAGGGTTGGCCGGCGGCCGCGGCGTGCGAGAGCAAGTGCGGGATGAGTGCCTCCGAAACGGCGACCTCGCGCAGCGCGAGCGTGTTTCGGATATACACCAGGCGGGGGCCCGCGGCGTCGGCCGCAGGCGCGGTCAGCACGGCGGCGTCCAGCACGTCCCGGTCGGTCGCCAGCAGCATGGGCAGGCGCACGCTGTCGATGACCGTCGACGTCAGCGCGTTCATGTAGGTTGCGTGAAGATCCATCTTTTCGAGCACCCGCTGCGCGATGAAGTCGGCGAGGCCCACGCCGTTCGCGTTACCCTGGGTCTCGAGAGTCAAGTCCAGCACGGCGATCTTCCGAATCGTGGGGCCGCCCGACGCGAACGGTGTCGGGTACCGGCCCGTGATGTTTGGGTCCATCCCGTCGCCGCTGATGTTCTTGCCGATCTCCTGCACGACGAGCACGTCGGCCTCGGTCACCGGGAGTTTCGCCATGAGACCGCGCGCACGATCCAGCAATTGAGGTTCCCGGTCGAGGAACGCCTCCGGGACCACGACGTCCAGTTCCACCGGCGCGTCGTACGCGTCCTCGATCACCGCCACGCCGAACAACAGCGGCGCGCGCTGCGCGACAACCCCCCACGCCTCGATAAGGCGTTCGGCAAACGCACCGAAGCCGGGCGCGTGCAGGGATTGCGCGCCCCGCTGCTTTCCGATGCCGATCACGGCCATCTTGATGAGGCCACTCTCGATGACGCCGCGGAATGCCGTATGCGGTTTGACGCGGCCGATCACGACTGCCGCGCCGGCCCGTTGCGCCTCCCGATCCCAGTACACGTGCGAGCCGTCGCCCAGCCGGCCGAGATCCACGACGTCCATCGACGAGATCACGGGGGCACCCACCGTCGCCTCGGTCACACCAAGACCGACGAGCACCTCCCGCTGGCCTTCTGCCGTCGCCCCACCGTGGCTTCCCATCGCGGGGACAACAAACGGCTCGGCCCCGTGCCGACGCAGCGCGTCCACGACCGCCTTCGTGATCGCCGGCAGCTCCGCGACGCCTCGACTACCGACCGCGACCGCAACCGGCCCGCGCGGGATGCGCCGTGCGATCCCCGGCGCGTCGACCCGCCGGTGAATCTCCGCCTCGACGTCGCACCGGCCCGGCGTCGGGAACGCTTGACGGACGCGAACCATCCGAGGCAGGGAGACTGTCCCGGGCGCCCGGATCCCTTGCACCACGACTGCGTTAGACTGATGCCTTTGCGCCTCTGTCATGGGGACGCCTCGAAGGACCGCGAGTGCACGTGACGACCGAGTTGCCGGACGTCGCCGCGGCGCGCCGTGCGCGCGCCAGCGGGGTTCAGGGTTCGACGCAGCGGCCTGCATTCCTTGGCCGGGGCCCGCGCAGCCCGATGACGTGTGAGACTCGTGAAGCCCCGACCGCGCACCCGACGCGCGCCGTCCAACCGTTAACACCCCATCGGAACGAACCTGTGTGGTATCGTAAGTCACGTCACATCGACGCGGCGGGTTCCGAGGGGCGCACCGAGACCCTCGGGCAGGCGTCGAAGACCGTTGGTTGATGCGTGTTTGGGCGCGAGCATGATGGCGTGGAGACCGGTACGTCATGGGTGAGAGAGCAACCCAGCCGTTTCAGCGCATGTGTGACGCGGCGTTGACGGTGGAGTTCCCAGGATCGCGCGTTGCCTGCGAGGGTGGCCCGATCCCGGTCGCTTGCCACGCCCGGCGCACGCGGCGCACCAAAACCGTCGCGACGATCCCACAAGCGCGTGCGGTACTCGAGCGCGCAGCCACAGAGTGACAAGCGAGATTGCGTATGCCCTCGCCGCGCTGATCTGTTATGGCCTCGGCGACGTCATCTACACACGCGCCGCGAGCGCCGGCCTCGCGGCCGACCATTTCCTCACCGGGCAGGCCTGGTTTTTCTGCCCGGCGATCGTTGTCTATGCGTGGATTACCGGCACGCTCGAATTCACCCCGCCTGCCATATGGGGCGGCGTCGCGGGTCTGGTCATTCTCATCGGCTTCTACAACTACGCTCGCAGCCTGCGGACCGGTGCGGTCAGCGTCATCGCGCCGGTGTTCCGGCTCAATTTCATCGTGACGGCGGCGCTAGCGATCGGCGTGCTCCATGAACCGCTGACACGCGACAGGTTTGCCGGCTTCCTCCTCGCCCTTGCGGCCGGCTGGCTGCTGCTGGGCGGTCCGTTGCAGCGCGAGAGCATCGATCCGGCGGCGGTGCGTCGTTCACTCAGTCAGGTGCTCGTCGCTACGGTTGCGACCGGCGCGGCGAATTTCTGTTATAAGCTCGGCCTTGTCGGCGGCGCGACGCCGGAAACCATCCTCGCTGCTCAGGCGGTTGTGTTCTCTGGTCTCGTGACCGCGATGACCTATGCGACGAATCGCACGCTCCGGCCACCGCGTGGATTCGCCATCCATTCGGGCCCGGCCGCCGTCGTGCTCATCGCGGCCTTCCTGTTCCTGCTGCACGGTCTGAAACACGGCGACGCAAGCGTTGTCGTTCCGATCGCCCGGATGGGCTTCGTGGTCGCCGCGGTGTTCGGCGTCGTGTTCTTCGTCGTGTTCTTCAATGAAGCGTGGACCGCACGCAAGGTCGCCGGCCTGTGCGCCGCGACCACCGCACTCATGCTGTTGGCATTCGCGTAGCGCAGGCGCGGCCGACCTGCGACGCTCGTCGAGATCGGAACACCACTTCGGCGAGTATGTGAATTCCGCATTCCACGCGATGCGGTCAGTCGGGTGAACTATGGGGTGGCCGACGGGACTTGAACCCGCAACCCCCAGAGCCACAGTCTGGTGCTCTGCCCTTGAGCTACGGCCACCGCTCGCATAGAACACTTTACCCCGCCGGGAGCGGTCGGCGCAATACCTGGAGCCGCTCCAGACGGCCCCGCGCGCGGCCACGCGGCCTCTATCGCACCTCCTCCACGCGCACCACGACGACGGCCGGACCGGTCGAGGCCATCGCGGCCTCGATCGCGGGAGCGAGCTCGTCGGGCCGCATGACGAGCGTGGCCCGCGCGCCATAGCCGCGGGCCACCGCGCAGTGATCGAGGTGCGAGATGATCGTCCCCGGGTAGGCCCCGAGTTGGGCGGGCGCGCCCACGAACCCTTCGATCGCGCGCTTCACGGCGAGGTACCCTCCGTTGTCGAGCACAACGGTCACGACGGACACCCCTTCCCGGGCTGCGGTCCACAGCGCTTGGGCGCTGAAGTGAAACGCTCCATCCCCGACGAGCGCGACCACGGCGCGCTCGGGCTGCGCGAGTCGCATGCCGATCGACACCGGCACGCCCCACCCCAGCGCGCCGCCGCCCGTATGGTGCCACGCCGCTTCGGAGGGCAGCGGGAGATGCGACAACGCGACGTTCGTCGAGCGCACCGCCTCATCCACGACCACCGTGCCCTTCGGCAGCACGCGGCCGATCTCGGTCATCACGCGGGGCACGGAGATCGGAACGGCGTCCCATCGCGCGTCTCGTTCCTGCGCGAGACGTGCGCGCCTGGCGTGGCGAAGCGACGCGACGCGCGCCTCACGCGCCGTCCGCGCCGCTGGGTCGAGACCGCCGAGCGACGCCGCGGCCGCGGCGAGGTCGCGCAGCGTCGGGCCCGCGTCCGCCGCCATGCCCACGCTCGGCCGGACGCTCCACCCGACCTGCCGGGGATCCGGGTGCACGTGGATCAGCGTCGCCCCCGCCGGGAGCTGCGGAGCCCGCGGCCCCGAGAACGGGAAGAACACGCGGCCTCCGATCGCCGCGAGCACGTCGCATCCGTCCAGCACCGCCGGCTCGCCGCCGTAAACGCCGAGATAGTGGGGATGCCCGGTCGGGAACGGCAGCACAGCGAGTTCCGTCGGATCGGAAACGAGGACGGGCACCGCGAGCGCCTCCGCGAGCGCGACGGCGTCCGGGCCCGCCGGCGCCACGTCGTTCCCCAGGAGGAGCACGGGCGCCCGCGCCTGGAGCAACCGGATTGCGGCGAGGCGCACGGCGGCGGCGTCCGGCCGCCGCGCCAGCGATGCATCCGCGTGCCCGTCCGCCTCCGGATGGGACGGAGCTGGCGTTCCCGTGGTGACCGGCTCGCCGAGCATGTCCTCGGGGATCGCGAGAAACACCGGTCCCCGCGGCGGCACCGAGGCGACGTGCAGCGCGCGACGAAGATCGCTCGCCACCGCGGACGCGCTCAGGCTCTGCCACGTCCACTTCGTAAACGAGGCCAGCAGTCCGGGCAGGTCCGGCAGCGCGCAGAAGCCGTCCTGCGCCAGGACGTCGCGGTCTTTGTGCCCCGCGGTGACGACGACCGGCGATTGGTCCCGCCACGCGTTGTACGTGTGCCCCATCCCGTTCATGACGCCGACGGACGTGTGGAGGCTCACAACCGCCGGCCGGCCGGTCGCGCGCGCGTACCCGTCCGCCATGCCGACCGCGGCGCTCTCGTGGAGCGCCATCACGTAGCGGAGCTGGCCGTCGCGCGCGAGCGCGTCCAACAGACTCGCCTCGGTGGACCCCGGAAGGCCGAACAGGTGGCGGACACCTGCGTCCCGCAGGGTCGCGACAAACGCATCGGCCGCAGTACGGGGACGAGGCTGGTTCATCGCCCACCCCATGGCATCACCGATTCCGCGATTCCGATCGCGCGCCACGGCGCCCGTTCCGGCCGGGCCCGCGCGGTCGACACCCGTCCGGCGTGGCCCACGTGTCTCAGCCGAGCATGACGCCCTTCGGCCGATCGGGTTCTCCGATCGTATACTCGTGTGCACCGACGAGCGGGGCGCCTTCGTCGAACCGGCTGGCGCGGAACGGATGGAGGTCGACGACGCGGGGCGTCCCGTCCGTGATCCACTCGGCGACCGCCCGGCCCACAGCCGGCGCGGTCTTGAACGACGATCCGTTGTCTCCGGTACAGAACCACAACCCCGCGAGGCGCGGGTGACGGTCGATCACCGGCTTGCCGTCCTCGGTCAGCGTGATGGCGCCGGCCCAGCCGCCCCGCATCGGGGCGTCGGCCATCCCGGGGATGCGCCGGATCATGCGCCCGCGGGCCCGCCACGTGTAGTCGCCGTCCACCCCCTCGCTCCACCCATCGAGGTCGCTGATCTCCTGCCGCTGCGAGATACCGACGAGCGTGGAGAAGAAGTTCGGACCTTCCGGCCGTAGCCACATCTCGTACGCGCCGTCGATGCACACCGGGTGCGGCGTCTCAATGGCCGGCGGTCGGCGGAACACGGCCACCTGGGTACGCATCGGCTGCAACGTCGCGCGAACACCGAGGCCGCGCAACATCGGCACCGTCCACGCGCCCCCGGCCACCACCGCCGCCGGCGCAGCGATCGCCCCACCGCTCGTGTCCACACCCACGACGCGGTCGCCGGACGTCCGCACCGCCGTCACCTCAGTGCCGAGCCGGACGTCCGCGCCCAGCTCGCGGGCCCGCGCCAGGAACCCGTGGGTCGTCGCGACCGGATCGGCACACCCCGACTCCGGCTCGTAGGCGGCCGCCGCGACATCGTCCACGTACCACCACGGCACGATGGCGCGCAGATCCTCGCGCTCCAGGAGCGCCGTCTCGACGCCGAGCCCGCGCAGCATGGCGACGTTCGCGCGGAGCTTCGCGTCGTCGGCGGGGGCCACGAACCGCACCATTCCGGTTTTCGCGAAGCCCGCGGACCCGGCGCCCACGACGTCGCCCCAATGCTGAAAGTACTCCAGGCTCGCGAACGCGAGCCGCGCCTCCGGCTCGTTCGTGTAGTGCATGCGCACGAGCGCGCCCGACTTGCCGGTGGCGCCCGCGGCCGGCCACCGACGCTCGCAGAGCACCACGCGCGTGACGCCGCGCGCCGCGAGGTGGAACGCCACGCTGGCGCCGACCACGCCTCCCCCGACAACAACCACGTCCGCCGTCGATGTCATGTGCGCCTCCTCACCACCCGATCGCGTACGACAATCGGCGCGGATCCGCGCCGCCGGCGAGGACGCCCTCGGCCGGGTCGCGGACGATCCCGCACACCGAGCCGGCCTGCGGGGTCCACTCGGGCCACCCCGTGACACGGTGCCCGCGCCGCGCGAGACCGTGCACGGCGTCGGCGGGCACCCGCCCCTCCACGCACAACTTACCGGGTTCGTAGGCGTGCGGGTGGCTACTCAAGGGAAAGCTGTACGTCGCCAGCCGCGGCGCCTCGATCGCTTGCTGCACGTCAAGCCCGTAGTCCAGCACGTTCAAGAGAAACTGCACCATCGCCTGCGGCTGCACGTCGAGGCCCGGGGTGCCATAGGCCATCACGACGTGTCCATCCCGCAGCACGAGTCCGGGGTTCGGTGTGAGGCGCGGGCGTTTGCCGGGCGCGAGGCAGCTCGGATGCCGGACATCATCCCACGACTGCGAACCGCGCGGCGAGATGATCAGTCCAAGCCCCGGCACCACCGGCGCGCCGAACACCGGATCGCTCGGGGTGGCGGAGAACGCATTGCCGTCGGCGTCCATCACACAGACGTAGCTCGTGTCGGGAGGCGCCGGTCCCCGCACCGGCACAGGATGCGGCGCGCGTCCGGCCTCGATCCCGCCGGCCTCGTGACGCCACGCGTCGCCGGCCTCGGGCAGCCCAGGCGCGGCGGCGTCGGCGTCGATGCGGGCTCGCCAGTCGGCCGCATAGGCCTTGGACAGCAAGCCCTTCATCGGCACGCGCACGAACTCCGGATCGCCGTAGTACGCGTGCCGGTCGGCGAACGCCGCCTTGAGCGCCTCGACGACGAGGTGCAGCACCGGCGCACTGTTCCGGGGCATCGACGCGATGTCGTAGCCTTCGAGCACGTTCAGCGCTTCGAGCACGACCGGCCCCTGGCACCATGGGCCGCAGGCGTACACCTCGTGCCCGCGGTACGTCGTCGAGTACGCCGGCTCCCGCCGCACCCGAAACCCCGCGAGGTCCGCCGTGGTCACGAACCCGCCCTGCGCCTGCGAGAACGCGGCCATCGCGCGGGCGACGTCGCCGCGGTAGAACAGATCGCGCACGCGCTCGAGCCCCTCGTGCCGTCCCGGCGCGCCGCGTTCGGCGTCGACCAGCCGGTGCAGCGTCCGGGCGAGATCCGCCTGCACCAGACGCTCCCCGACGCGCGGCGGACGGCCGCGGCCGAGGAAGATCTCCCGCGACGACGGCCACGCGGCGATCTGCGGCGCGTGCTCCACGATGTTCGCCGCGAGGTGACGGTTCACGGGGACGCCTCGCTCGGCGAGCTCGATCGCGGGCGCCGCCACATCGGCAAACGCCATCGTCCCGTAGCGGTCGAGCGCCTCCACCCAGGCGTCGAGCGCGGCGGGCATGACGGACGTGAGGATGCCGCGAAACGTCGTCGCCTCGCGGCGGCGGAGGTCTTCGATCGTCGCCGCCCGAGGCCACCACCCGAGGCCGCTGATCGTGACCGTCTCCCCCGTCCGGGCCTGGTGCAGGATGATCGGCGCGACGCCGCCGAGGTTCGTCATGTCGGGCTGCACAACGTTGATGCAGAGACCCGCCGCGACGCCGGCGTCCACGACGTTCCCGCCGCGGTCGAGCATCCGCGCCGCCGCCGCGCTCGCGAGATAGTGGCCCGACGCCACCATGCAGCGCGTCCCCAGCACCGGCGGGCGGTAGGTCGAGAACGGAGCGAATTCCACCGGCATCATCGGTCACCTCACCTCGTACGTATGCGTACGGTGCTCACACGCGCGACCGGCCAGGCCGGCGACCGGGACCGGCTCACCCGTCGGTCTGGGCGAGCGCCCCGGCAAGTGCTTCCGCCGGGTGGAGCGCCCGCCGGCCGGTGCCGTGCGCGATCTGCTGGCGGCACGACGCCCCGGCGGCGACGACCACGGCGTCCGCGGGGGCGCCGCGCAGGGCCTTGAACAGCACGCGCTCTCCCATCGAGAGCGACACGTCGTAGTGTTCGCGCTCCACCCCGAACGATCCGGCCATGCCGCAGCATCCCGAGTCGATCGGCTCGACGCGCCAGCCCGGCACCGACGTCAACACGGCCACGGAGGGACCGATCCCTACCATGGCCTTCTGGTGGCAGTGGCCGTGGAGCAGGACGCGGCGCTCCTGCCGCGCGTACGGCAGGCGGGTCCCCGCGCTTTGGAGGGCGGCGAGGAACTCCTCGAACAGGTAGGTCTGCCGGGCGACCGCGTCCGCGGCCGCACCCGGCGCGAGGTCTGGGTACTCGTCCTTGAACGTCACCGCGCATGACGGCTCGAGCCCCACGATCGGGACGCCCTCGTCCGCGTACGGCCTCAGGCGCGCGACGTTGGCGTCGGCGAGCGCCCGCGCCTCCCGGAGCATCCCGTTCGAGATCATGGGCCGCCCACAGCACCGGGTCGGCGCGAGTTCGACGCGACAGCCGGCCGCCTCGAGCAACCGCACCGCACCCCGACCGATCGCAGGGTAGTAGAACTCGGTGAAGGTGTCCACGAGCAGCAGCACGCGGCGGCCCGCGGCGGGTGCCCCCGAGCCTGCGCGTTCCGCTGTCTTCCGCGCGCCCGAGGCGCGCCGGTGAGCCGCGAACCATTGGCTGAAGCGGTGGCGGGCGAACGCCGGCAGGCGGCGGCGGGCGTCGATCCCGAGCCCGCGGTCGAGGGCCCAGCGCACCGGGGCGCTCCGGAGCAGCCAGTTCGAGACCGGGGCCGTCGCGCACCCGAGCGGGCCCATCGCCGCGACCGAGCCGAACACACGCGCACGGAGCGGCAGCCCGTGCACGTCATAGTAGTGGGCGAGGACCTCGTGCTTCAGCTTGGCCATATCCACGTTGCTGGGACACTCGGCCTTGCAGGCTTTGCAGGCGATGCAGAGATCCATGACGTCGTAGAGCTCCCGGCCCGTGAGCGCATCCGCGGGCAACCGGCCGGAGATCGCCGCGCGCAGCGCATCGGCGCGACCGCGAGTGCTGTGCGCCTCCTCCAGCGTCACCATGTAGGACGGGCACATCGTCCCGCCGCGCTGCTTGCGACACGCCCCGACGCCGCTGCACAGCTCAACCGCGTTCGCGAATCCACCGTCTCGGCTGAAGTCCTGGATCGTTGCGGGCTCGACGGCGTGGTACGCAGGCCCGTAGCGGAGGGACTCCGTCATCGGCGCGACATCCACGATCTTGCCGGGGTTCATCAGTCCGTCGGGGTCGAACGCCGCCTTGACCTCCCGGAACGCTTGGTACAGCACCGGCCCGAACATCTTCGTCATGAACGCGCCGCGCGAGAGGCCGTCCCCGTGTTCCCCGCTCAGCGCGCCGCCGAACTCCAGCACCAGATCGCTGATCTCCTCGGCGATCTCACGCATCTCCTGAACGTCCCGAGCCTGTTTGAGGTCCAAAATCGGGCGCGTGTGGAGCAGCCCGACGCTGGCGTGCCCGTAGAACGACGCCTCCGTCCCGTGCCGCCGGACGATGTCGCGGAACCGCCGTGTGTACTCCGCGATCCGGTCCGGCCGCACCGCGCTGTCCTCCACAAACGCGACCGGCTTGCGGGCGGTCTTCATGCCGAGCAGGAGGCCCACGCCCGCCTCCCGCACCGCCCACAGGTTCGCCTGGGCGCCGGGGTCGACGATCCGGCGCATAGGGCCGCGGAATCCCGCACGGTGCATCCGCGCCTCGAGCGCATCGAGCTTCGGGACGAGCGCCTCCCGGCTCTCGCCGGCATACTCCACCGCGAGAATCGCACCAGGGTCGCCGTCGACGAAGGTCAGCCGGTGCCGGTGCTCACGCGCCTGACGCGCCATGTCCAGAATGAACTTGTCGGTCAGTTCGACTGCGGTGGGCTCGGTGTCGAGGATCTCGGACGTATACTCGAGCGCCGGCACGATGTCGTCGAACTGGAACACCGCCAGCACCGTCGCGGGAGGCCGCCGCGCCAAGCGAAGCGTCGCTTCCGTCACGACGCCGAGCGTGCCTTCGGATCCCACGAGCAGTTTCGCGAGGTTGACGGCTCCCCCAGCCGGGAACTCGTCCAGATTGTAACCGCCCACGCGGCGCTGAATCTTGGGGAACCGCCGGGCCACCTCGTCGCGCGTCGCCTCGACGATCCGGCCCACCGCGCGGTAGATCCGGCCCTCCGCGTCGCTCGCGTGAGCGCGCGAGGCCGCCTCGGCGGCCTCGACCCGCCCGAACGTGACCGCCGTGCCGCCGGCGAGCATCGCCCGCAACTCGAGGACCGTGTCGATCGTCTTTCCGTACACGATCGAGCGCGATCCCGAGGAGTTGTTCCCGATCATGCCGCCGATCGTCGCGCGGCTGCTCGTGGACGTCTCGGGTCCGAAGATGAGCCCGACCGGCGCCAGGGCCGCCAACAGCTCGTTCCGGACGACGCCGGGCTCGACCTTGGCCCACCCGGCCTCCGCGTCCACTTCGACGACGCGGTTCATGTACTTGGAGAAATCGAGCACCACCGCGCGCCCAACGGTCTGTCCGGCGAGGCTCGTCCCGCCCCCCCGCGGCAGCACCGGCACCTGCGCGGCGCGGGTCACTTCCAGAACCGCCTGCACGTCGTCGGCGTCGCGCGGGAGCACCGCGCCGAGGGGTTCGATCTCGTAGATGCTGGCGTCGGTGCTGTAGAGCACCCGGGAAACCGCGTCGAACCGGACCTCGCCGCGGATTCGTTGCCGCAGGTCGTGGGCGAGGTCTCGCCCCAGCGTCCGATCAGCCATGGGTGACACTGCCTCCGTGCCCGGCGTGATCGGTCCTCGGGCGCAAACACCGTCCGCCGTCCCGGTGGTCGGGAGGCGTACCGCGAGACCTCGACGCCCGCCGTCCCTGCGTCGTCAATGGTACAGAATCGGCGGTGGTCAGGTTAGCGCAGAACCATGTGCCCCGTGGCGTACAAGATGCCGAGCGCGACCAGCATGAAGGCCAGCAACATCGTTCCCACCTCCGTGTGCTGCGATGAGAGTGCGACCGTGAGTGCGTCTCAGGGTGCGGGTGCCCACTGCTGTTCGTCGCGCTCTTCTGCGTGCGGGATGCCGGCTCCTTCACGCGCGGCGCGACGCGCGCCGGCGGCGGGAGCAAGCCGGGCGCGTCGCTACGTGTCGACCACCGCGGCGAGCCCCACCGGCCTCTGCGTCCACCCGCCTGGGTCGCCGGCGCCGGGGCGGTCGACGGTGAGGTCGACCGCGATCCCGTCCCCGTCCCGGAGCGTCACGACCTGGCTGACTCCGTGGTCGACCGCTCCCTCGACCTGGACGTGCGCCCGTTCCGCGTTCCGAACGATCCGCGCGAGCTCCGCCGCATCGGGACAATGCACGGCGAACGACCGCAGCCCCGTCGCGTTGGGAGGCGGCGGAGCCGCGCCCGCGCTGCCCCAGACGTTCGTCCCCAAATGGTGATGATAGCCGCCCGCGGAAAAGAACAGGGCTCCCGGGTATCTCCGCAGCGTCACGTCGAACCCGAGCACGCCGCGGTAGAAAGCCTCCGCCCGATCGAGCGCGGAGACTCTGAGGTGCACGTGACCCACCCGCGTGTCCGGCGGTACCCCGTCCCACGGCGCGTCACCGTCGCGCCCCTCGGCGATGAGCGCATCCAGGTCGAGTGGCTCCGAGGTCATCATCACCTGCCCGTCGACGTGCGGCCACGCCTCGCGCGGCCGGTCGGCGTACAGTTCGACGCCGTTCCCTTCGGGGTCGCGTAGGTACAACGCCTCGCTGACGAGGTGGTCGGACGCGCCGTCCAGGCCGATCCCCCTGGCGATGAGGTGCCGCAGCACCCGCCCAAGCCACGCCCGGCTGGGCACCAGGATTGCCGTATGATACAGCCCCGTCGCCCGCCTCGGCGGGCGCGACGCGCCGGGCACGGGGGTCAGCCCGAACAGAAACGGGTACCGACCATCGGCCGAGAGGTGCACGGTGCCGTCGCGCTCGGTGAGCGCATGGCGGAGCCCAAGCACGCCGCGGTAGAATTCCAGCATCGCGCCCAGGTCGGCCACACCGAGACGAACGTGCCCGACCGACGCGCGCGGGTTGATGGCCACATCCGACATCGGGATCACCTCCCCGCCATGGTATCATAGGGGGCGTGATCCGGGTCGTATGCCCCTACTGTTCCTCTCCGGTGTTGCTCCTCGTCCCGACGGAGGAGGAGCAAACAGTCGACTGTCCGCAATGCCGGCGTTCCTTCGTGCCCGACGAAGAGGAGTGGGTCGATCCGGAGGACGAGTAGCGTCGCGCCGCCGTGGTCCGGCACGACGGGCGCGCCCGCGCGCGGTACCTCGCCGCATTTCCGCGACCGCTCGCCGCCACGATCGCGAAGCCCACGCCGTATAATAGTCCCACAGCACGTCCATGCGCCGGAGGGATCCGTGATGGCCGACGAACTCGCCGATCGCACGTGCGTTCCATGTTTGGGCGGAACACCACCGCTGACAGCGGATCAGATCGCCCCGCTCCTCGCCCAACTCGACGGCTGGCAGGTCGAGGCGAACAAGAAGCTCATCAAATCATACCGGTTCAAGAACTTCGTGCAGGCCGTCGACTTCGTCAACGCCGTCACGCCGGTCGCCGAGCGCGAGGGTCACCATCCGGATCTGTATGTCCGCTGGGGCGAGGTGCGCGTCTACCTGTGGACGCACAAGATCGACGGGTTGACCGAGAGCGATTTCTTCATGGCGGCCAAGATCGATCGCGCGGCGGCGGAGCGGACGTAGGACGTCGCCGGCACCTGACCGCGTGACGCCGGGCCGGGACGCCGCGGCGCGTCCCGGCCCGAAGCGTGCCGCGCCCGAACCACACCCCCCAACACCGCCTCGGTGATCACCTGGTCGCCTCGAAGCGTCACATTCCGGCCGCCGCGTCCCCGTCTTGCGACGAACACGACGGCCTGCACGGCGACGTCCGCCCCCGCCCGAGCGCGCGCGGCCGCGCAGCCCCGCTGCGATAAACGCGTACCCGCCTCCCATTGACGCCACGCGCCCAATCACCCGCTTCCGTCGGCCGCGCGGGTGGGCCCTCGGGCGAGGGAACCGCCATATTCCGACGACGGCCCGGAATCATCCCCATGAACGGCTGAACCTCAACCCATTCGGCGCGACCCTGAGGGTGAGAAGAATTAACGCCTTACACCGAGAGGGTCGCGACCATGACGTGTCCCGAGTGCGGTTCCACGGCCAAGCCCATCATCACGCTTGCGATTGCGCATTCACTCGACGCCAAGCCGATCTGGTGCCGGGAGTGCCACACTTACTTCGACTACCGACGCTGGCTGGCGAAGGACATCGCCCGCGGCACAACGCTCGCCATCGTGGTCGGGACCGAAGCGAGCGCCACAGAGCCGCGCCGGGACGTGAACGTCACGGTCCTGCTGAGGCATCACGATCCCTACGCGAGGCGGGTCGAACTCACCGTCACGAACGTCGACCTGAGCGCGGCGAGGTCGGCGGGCACCTTGTGGCGCCGCGGCACCCTGGTCGGCGCGCGCCGGTCCCGCTAGACCGCCGTCTCGCGAGGCCCGCCGGGGATGGCGCCGGCCGCACGGGCCCCCGCCTCTCGTCCGTTCATCGTTCCGCGCCGCGCTCGAGCCGGTTCCGCACCAACGCGAGGACCCGGTAGACGAGGTGCACGAACTTCCCGTAGGGTGCGGTCACGAACAGCGCCGCGACGATCCCCAGATGGATCACGAGGGTCAGGCCCATGACGTGGGTCGCCCGGAGCGCCAGCGTGAGCATGCCGGTCAGTGACGCGAGCCCGAGCGTGATCACGAACGCGTAGTCGATGGCGAGCGCCTCGCCGCCGGCCGGCCTCCGGTCGCTCCGCGCCTTCGCAACGAGCATCCCCGCGGTGCCGACGATGATCGCGAGCCCGCCAAACGTGCCGAGCACGACCGGCGCGCTGGCGAGCGGATATGGGGGCATTCGACCCAACAGATCTTGGTCGATCGCGGCGAGGGTCGTCGAGGCGAGCGCCGCGAGAAACCCGTAGAATACGAGCGCGTGGAGGGTGCCGCGCAGGGGCGAGGCTCGTTCCTCGGGATACGGACATCCCGGCCCGCCGCCGCGGAGCCAGCGCAGGGTCAGCGCTTCCCACACCGCGCCGCCCACCGCGCGGAGCGTCAGCGCCTCGGGGCGCCCCACCCCGATCTCACGCCAAAACCACAGGCCGCCGGCCGTCCAGACGCCGAGCCAGTAGCAGAGCGCGGCGACGCCCGGCAGCACGATCGCCCAATAGGCGACGACCTGATAGAATGCGCCGGGCCCCAAGTACGCGCCGAGCAACCGACCGGGACCGGCCAGCAGCACGGCGAGCCCCAGCACCACGACGATCGCCGCCGCGGCGACCGCCCACGTCGCCCGCGCACCGTGCAGCGCGCGCGCGAACGCCCGCGGCCACCCGTACCGCCGGTAGCCGTCCCGCCGCACCTCGGAGAGCACCTGCGGGATGTTCACGCCGAACTCGTGCGGCGGCGAGTACATGCACGCGTAGTAGCACGCGCGGCAGTCGTGGCACAGGTTGGCCAGGTACGTGATGTCGCCCCGGGTGAACGCCTGCCGCAACTCCATCGCGGGGAAGACCGCGCAGTACCCTTCGCAGTACCGGCACGCGTTGCAGACCACCAACTGGCGCTCGGCTTCCTGAAACAGGTCAGTGCCCGGCATGCGTCGCCGCCTCTCGGCCGGCCAGACGCCCGAAGACGCCGCCGATCGTCATGCCGAACCCGGCCAGGTAGCCGCTTGCCAGGATGTTTCCCGACATGATCTCTCCTGCCGCGTAGAGGTTGACGAACGGTTGCCCGTGGCGGTCGACCACGCGCGCCGTCTCGTCGACGCCCACTCCCATGTACGTGAAGGTGATGCCTGGGCGCAGCGGCAGGGCGGAGAACGGCGGCCGATCGAGCGGACGGGCCCAATTGCTCTTCGCGGGCCGGAGCCCGCGCGTCGCAAGCCCGTCCAGCACGTCCGCGCGAAACGCCGTGTTCCCCACGGTGGCACGGTTGTAGTCGTCCACCGTGCGCACGAGCGCGCCAGCATCGATCTGAAGACGCGCGGCCAGCGCCGCGACGGAGTCCGCCTGGACCGGCTTGTACAGCGGCGGCAGAAAGCACCCGATCGCCTTCGCATCGACGATGCTGTAGGCGATCTGTCCCGGCTGCGCGGCCACGCGGGCCCCCCACGTCGCGTACCGCTTCGGCCACAGGTCTTCGCCTTCGTCGGAAAATCGTTCGCCGACCCGGTTCACGACGATGCCGAACGGGATCGAATCCAGACGCGTCGCGATGCCCCCGTCGTACTTGGGCGCGCGGGCGTCGACGGCGATTGCATGGAACCCCTTGGGGTCCCCGACCTGCATCGCGCCCTTGTCCAGCAACACCGCGAGCATCGTCCCGTCGTTGTAGGGGGTGCCGCGGACGGCGAAGTTGTCCGCGGCGTCTCCCCAGTAGCGCCTGAGCCAATCGAGATTCGCCTCGAACCCGCCGGCCGCGACCACCACGGCGTGCCCGCGCACCAGCGTGCGCGACCCGCCGCAGTCCACGACCACCGCCTCGGCGCGGCGCCCCGCCATCCGAATGTCCGCGACGCTCGACTCGTAGCGTACCTCCACCCCGAGGCGTCGGCACGTTTCGTAGTACGTGTTGACGAGCGCCTTCCCGCCGCCGAGGAAGAACCGGTTCGTCCGGCTCAGCGACAGCGTGCCCCGCAGCGCCCGCTGCCACCCGACGCCGTGTGCCGTCATCCACGCGGGGAGGAGCTTGGACTCTCGAACGGCGAAGCGGGCCAGCGCCGCGTCGAGTTGCCCGCCGCCGACGTTGCGCAGGTCGTCGAGAAATTCGTCCTCGCCGTACTCGCCGGTGAGGTAGGCGTCGCCCGGGTCGTGGGCGCAGCGGACGTTCCGGGTGTGCCGGCTGTTTCCGCCGCGCATGTGACGGGGCGCCCGCTCCAGAATCAGCACCCGCGCCGCGGTGCGCCGAGCCGACAGCGCCGCGCTGAGCGCCGCGTGGCCGCCGCCGACCACGATCACGTCGTAGGACGCGCCGGCGTCACGCGGATCGGGGCCGTCGGACGCGACGCTCATGCGCTTCGCCGGATCTTCATCGTACCGGCATCATCCTTCCCGTCGCCGGCGACCCGCCGAGCCCAGCCCGCGCGACGTGCGCCGTCCCCCCAGGCCGTGGTGCAGTCGCCAGTCGACCCGCGGTTACTTCCGCCGGTCGTACGCGATAATGTGTTCCCACTCGGACGCGTCGGACCTCGCGACCACCGCCACGACGGGCTCGATCTCGCTGAGGTTGCGGACCTCGTGCGGTATGCCCGGCTCGATGAAAATGAAGTCGCCCGCGTCGTTGTCGACACTGAGGGAGCAGTTGGGGCCGTACTCGTGCCGGACCCGTCCTTGCAAGATGTAGAGCATCACTTCGAAATCAACGTGGATGTGGGCGTAGGCGACCCCGCCAGGCGGAATCGTGGCCACATTCATGGAGAGCTTCGTGGCCCCCACGTTCTTTGCGGACAGCCCCGTCTTGTACTGGATGTTGTTCCACGCCCGGTGCAACTTGCTCCCACGAACGGTCAGGATGCCGTCCCCGCCGTCCACAAACTGTTTCAAGTCCTCATCGACGGGTGCCATGGGAATCTCCTCTCAGCGTAGAGTGTCCCTCGGTAATTGACCCGGACCGCGGGAACCTCCTGCGCGGGGGCAGCGCCCGGCGCACGTGCGAACGGTGGGTACGTGATCCGCGCCCAGCGATCCGGTCGCTCGGTGCGCAGTGCACGCGCGTCTGGCGTGACCGGGCCGACTGCCGATTACGTCGGGAGGTCCGCGGCGGCGACCACCACGTTCTTGCCGATGCGTTTGGCGTGTGTGCGCGCGGCCTCCGCCCGAAGGAGCAACTCGTCGGCGGTCGACGCGTCGTCGGGAAGGCCGGCTACGCCCACCGAAACCGTGACCTGCCGATCGAGTTGGATGTTCGACACCGCGGGCATCCAGTTCTCCACGATCGTCCGCAGGCGTTCCGCCACCACGGACGCGGGGCGGGCCCGAATGTGCGGGAGCACGACGCCAAACACGTCCGTACCGAGCCGGCAGACGAGATCGACCTCGCGGACCGCCGACGCGAGCTGTTCGGCGATCCCGCGGATGACCGCGTCACCGCCGGTCGCGTCCAGCGAGGCGACGACAGCGTCGAACCCGTCCACGTCGACCACGAGCAGCGACACCGCATAGCCGTACCGGTGCGCCCGTCGGACCTCGCGATCGAGGTATTCCAAACAGTAAGCCCGCGTGTACAGACCGGTGAGGGCGTCGTTGACTTGCGCGCGCTCGAGGCTCAGCGCCAGTCGTTCCTGCTCTTCGCGCTGCAACGCAAGTTGTGTGGCAGTGACGCGCTGATACTCCACCATGGCCGCCTGGACGCTCAGCCCCATGCCCGCCGCCAGGTGTTTCGCCACGGCCTCGAACGAGGCGAGCGTAGGCCGCCCAACCGCCCAGCGATCGAGCTCGTCCCAGAGGACGTCCTGGAGCGCCAAGTACACCTTCACCGCGTCCGCCGCGGTCAGCCCCGCCTGGATATCCGCCTTCGTCTGCCCCGTCACCGCCTGCCGCAACTCTTCGTCATCGCGTTGGACGAGCCAGCGGGCCAGCGAGTGGAGATATGTCAGGCATGTGGCACGGAGCGACTCGCCCGACCGGGTTCCAAAGATGGGAATCGCGGTCAACCGGTCGGCCCACTCGCCGGAGATCCGGCCGGCGGCGGCGCTCAGGGCCTGAGAGAAGGTGCGCGATTCCTGCACGCTGACTCGGTTCGCAGTACGGGGACAGGCTCCTGCTTGGGCGCCGCCGTCCGTGTCGTCGAGGAATCGGAACCCTGCGACATGCGTCAGCGCCCGCGTACGCTGGAGACCCTCCCCCGCGAGCGAGGCTGGGCCGGCCGCGCCGAGCACGGTCGAGCCTGCGGCGGAGGAATCACCGCAACCGCAACGTAGCTTGACTTGAACCGGCACCGTCCGCGCAGGAGGCCGCCGGGTGAGGAGACCGTCGGTGGACACCGTCAACTGGGGAGTGCTAGGCGTCGCGAGAATCGCCACGATCGCGGTGATCCCCGCGCTGCGAGGCGCGCGGAACGCGCGCCTCGTGGCCATCGCCAGCCGCACGCTCTCCCGCGCGCAGGAGGCGGCGCAGCGCCTCGGCGTGCCGCGCGCGTACGGATCGTACGAGGCGTTGCTGGCCGATCGCGAGGTGCACGCGATCTACATCCCCCTCCCCAACACGCTGCACCGCGAGTGGACCCTGCGGTGCGCGGAGGCGGGCAAGCACGTGCTCTGCGAGAAACCGCTGGCCGTTTCCGCAGCCGACTGCGAGGCGATGGTCGACGGGTGCCAGCGCCGCGGCGTGACGCTGATGGAGGCGTTCATGTACCGGTTCCACCCGCGCACGCAGCGGGTCCTCGAGATCGCAGCCTCGGGGGCCCTCGGCGACCTCCGGCTCGTGCGGGCGTCGTTCACGTTCCAAGTGCAGACGCCTCGGGGCAACATCCGCTTCGATCCGGGCCTCGGCGGTGGCGCGCTCTTCGACGTGGGGTGCTACGCGGTCAACATCTGCCGCGCGGTCCTGGGGGCACCCACGGACGCCGTGGCGTTCGGCGCGCTCGGCCCAAGCGGCATCGACGAGGTAACCGGCGGCGTCCTCCGCTTCCACGACCGCCGCCTGGCGGTGATCGACTGCGGCCTGACGCTGCCCCGGCGGCAGGAGTACGAGATCGTCGGGACGGAGGGCATCCTCCGCGTTTCGGCACCAGACGCGTTCCTCCCGGGCGTCGCGGAGACGGAGTGTGTCCTCGAGCGGGGACGCGAGCGAGAGGTGACGCGGTTTCCCGGGGTCGACCAGTACCAGCGGATGGTCGAGCATTTCGGCGACGTCCTATCGGGCGCGACGCTCGCCCTGTCGCCGCAGGACGCCGTCGGCAACATCCGCGTGCTGTCGGCGCTCCACGCGTCGCTGCGAAGCGGGCGTCGGGAACCGGTCGCGTGACCGGCGCGGTGCTACCGCGGGGCGTCCGCCGTGCGGTGTTGCTCCATGATCGTCTTCCGTGCCGCCTGCGCCTTCCGTTGCGCTTCGTCACAGGTGCGCGCCGTGCCTCGACACGCCGGGAGGGCGGGCTCGACCGCGGCCCCACGACGGAGCGCCGCGGCCTCTAGCCGTCGCATGACCTTCCACTCGTATCCCCCGGCAGGACCCGTCCGCGTGATCGCGATGGCGTACACGTACCGTCCTTGGGACGCGGGCGCGGGCTCGGGACAGTCTCTCCTGACCATTCCGCGGGAACCTCCCCTGTCGACGTCACGGTGGCCTCTATGCACACCGATGCCCCGCGGAGACTGCTCCTAGACGGGCAGGCCGGAGCCAACGCTCCGCGAAGCGTGAACCGCAAGATGCCCTCCAGCGACACGGCACCGTCGACCTTGAAGCTCGGCGTCGCCGCCGACGATCTCACCGGCGCCTGCGCAACCGGCGCGCTGCTCGCCCGCCTGGGGCGGGTGGCCGTGCAGGTCTCGCCGGCCGCCGCCGCGTGGCCGACCGACATGCGCGTCGTCTCGACCAACACCCGGACGTGTGCTCCCGACGAGGCGCGGACACACTGTCGGGACGCGGCGCGGGATCTGCTCGCATGCCGCCCCGGCCTGGTCGCCGTCCGCATCGACTCGACGCTGCGCGGCCACATCGGCATCGCCGTCCGCGCGTTCCTGGACGCGCGGCCCTTCCGGGCGGCGGTGGTGGCGGCGGTCCCGATGCTGGGGCGCACCACGGTAGAAGGCCGGCACTATGTCGACGGGCGCCTCGTCGCGACCACCGAAGCGGGTGACGATGCGATTCCGCCGCCCGAGAGCTCGAGCGTACTCGCGCTGATGGAACATCAGACCGGCCTCCGTGTCGAACACGTGGCTTTGCCGGTCGTCCGCCGAGGACCCGGCGCCGTGCGCGACGCGTTCCTGATGCGCGCCGCCCGGATCGTGACGTTTGATGCCGAGACCGACGCCGACATCGCGGCGATCGCCGCCGGTCTCGCCGACCTCCCGGTGTTGCCCGTGGATCCGGGCCCGTTTACGGCCGCGCTGACCGCGCGGCGATTCCCCGGCCCCGGCCGGCCGACGCGGTGCCCCCACGCCGACCGCGTCCTTGTGCTGGCGGGC
This sequence comes from bacterium, assembly GCA_035295165.1. Classification (NCBI taxonomy): domain Bacteria; species bacterium. Next base: position 34,849 of record DATGJN010000115.1, on the reverse strand, counting down.
AGCCCCACCGCCCTCACCGCGTTACAGGTCGAGACGCTCGAGCGGACGCGGACGTGCGTGTGTGCCGTCCTCAGCGCCGAAGAGGCCCAACGTCCGGCACACCTCACGGAGGTGACGCGCGTGCTGTGCGACCACCTGGGCGCCCACCGCGTCGCGGGCGTCAAGGTCGTCGGTCGAACGCTCGCCCGACGGGACCGCGCCGTCGCGACCGCGCTCGCCGAGATCACGCAGGCGGTCCTCGACCGGTGCGACGCCGGCGTCATCATCTGCGGCGGCGACGTCGCCGCGGCGGTGTGCGACCGGCTGGCTGTCGGTAGCCTCGAGATCGCCCATGAGGTCTCCCCGTTCTGCGCGGCCGGGTACCTGGTCACCGGCCCGCACGCGCGGCGACCGGTCGTGACCAAGGGCGGGTTGGTGGGCACGTCAGACACCCTGATGCGGTGCGTCGACGCCCTGCTCGGAGACAACCGGTCACCGGCGGCGAAGCGGTAGCCGCCGAGGTTTCGACGCCGCGATGTCGCAGGGCAGAATCAAGACGCCAACCCGAATCGGGTTGGCGTCGCGGCCAACTTCGCACGACGGCGACGCACAGTCGATCGGGCCTGCTTGCGTGTCCGTTGGATCTCACGGCATCGCTCCCGCTGTCAGGACGGCGGCCGCGTCTACGCCCCCGAGGCGACGCACCAGTCGCGGTGCGCGTCACCGAGCCCGGCGCACCCGGTTGCGGTGACGACCACCGTGTCCTCCAACTTGATGTGACCGGTGTCGGGGTCGAGACAGTCGGTCTCGACGGAGATCACCATCCCGGCCTCCAGGGCGCCGTCCGCATCCGGCGTCACTTCGGGCAGTTCGTGGCTCACCATCCCGAGCCCGTGCGCCTGGAACTTCCCGAACCGACCCCACGGCCCGGCGGCGACCGCGTCGGTCCCGATCTTCCACAACTCGCGGGCGGAGATGGCGGGACCGATGCGCGCGCGGATGCGGGCCTGGGCCCGGACGCAGGCATCGAACAGGTCCAGGGCGCGCGCCGGCGCCGGGCCGATGGATCCCATGCGCGCCACGTCCGACCGGTAGCCGGCAAGTTCGGCACCCGCGTCGACATGCAGGGGCCGCCCGCGGCCCCACGGTTCGGATGTGGCCGCCCGGACCAGCCCCGGCCCGACGTTGGTGAGCGCGTACAGATACCGGCCGCCGCGCTGTTCAACCTGCCGCTGCACCGCCTCGGCGAGGTCCCGCATGCTGTGCTCGCTTCGGCCGGCCGCAATCGTGGCCCGGATCGCCTCGGACGTGATCCGGTGCACGACCTCAAGCCGCTCGAGTTCCGTCGGTCGCTTGATCGCCCGCAGCGCCGCGAGGATCGGGCTCGCGTCGACGAACATGGCTTCCGGCAGATCACGGCGAAGGGCCTCGAACGCGTCCACCGGCAGAAACGGGCATTCGACCCCGATCGTCCCACCGGCCATGCCCTGCGCGCGGAGTATCTCGGCCGTCTTGGCCGCGACCTCCACGGCGATGTTCGGCCGCCGGGGCGCCCAGTGGACGTCGGTGATCCACAGCGGGCCGAACGCCTGGAGAAAGTCTTGCTCGTTTTCCCGAGCGACGTAGAACGCGGACTCCAATCGCGCCGCCGGAACGGCCACGGCCGAGAGATACTGGCCGGTCCCAAACCGGGGGCCCCAGGCGAAGAACGGGTTGTAGTAGCCACCAGTCAGGTACTCGACGTTGTGACGGCTCGTGGCGACGATCACGTGCACGCCGCGCGCGGCCATCGCACGCCGCAGTCTCTCGCCGTCAAACGGTTCCATGGGCCGCCCCGTCGTCAGACGTCTCGCCTTTCGGCACGGTCGGTGCGCGTGCCATCGGACCAGTTCGTGGCGCCCGACGTCCCCCCCTCGCGGGGCCGATCTATGGCGGCGACTCGCTCCAGAACGGCCGGATCGCTGCGGCGCAGGATTCCAGCGTGCGCTGTTCCTCGGGACCAGACGCGTCGAGCGCCGCGCACGCAGCCGATCGTCTATTTAGCGCATGCCGCGTTGATGGCCCCGAGGACGTCGCTCGCCATCGTGTACTGGAGCATCTCCTGGTGCGCGCTCAGATAGTCGTTGACGACGGTTCGAAGATTGCCCGCGTTCCAATCGGCCGAGTGCCGCTTCAGGCAGCTCGCCGCCGCTTGGATGTCGTCGACATCGGAAGGCCCTTCGAGGTTGAGGATCATGTCCGCCGCGCCGACCGTGAACCCGAGCTGGTAGTCTGACCCAGACTCCTGCCAGGACTTGCCGGTCTCGAACGCATTGGTGGCCACCGCCGATACCGTCAGGCCCAAGACGAGTCCGATCGCCACGCCGATCGCGAGCTGCTTCACCGCTCCTCCCTCCCTCGCCCTGCATGTTGAAGGCGTCGCGCGGCCGGATGCGCCGCGCTGTGATCCACTGCCTTCACCATACCCAGGACGTTCCGAGCCAAGACGCGCGCGGCTACGGGAGCCCCTCGGTGCGCCGAGCTCGTGTCAGGCGTGGCGGGAGAGCACGCTGGCCACGGCGCCGTACACGACGACCAGGTCCTTCAACGGGGTCAGTACGATGCGCGGCACCCGATTGATCGCATACCGCCGCGCGTGGCGCCGAATTGGCGTCATCACCTCCCGGGCGTGCCGCAGGGCGATCGGCCCGCCGATCGTCACCAGCTCGGGATCGTAGGCGTTGATCGCGTTCGCGACGCCCACGCCGTTGAACATGCCGATCCGTTCCACGATCTGGGCGGCCACCCGGTCAGACCGGGCCGCGCGGAACAGTGCTTCAGGACTGAGCGTCCGTCGCGCCCCGCGCAGCGCGCTCGCCGCGTGGCGGTACTCCGTCCGAAGCAGGAGTCGTGCGAACGCCGGAATGTGCGCTCCGCCACAGTACGCTTCCCAATGCCCATAGCTTCCACAGCCGCATCGGAGCGCGCCCGAGACGTCCACGGTGCAGTGCCCTATCTCGTGGGCGTTGCCGTCCTTGCCTTGCAGCACGCGACCATCCACGATCACCCCGCACCCGACGCCGGTGCTCAACGTGACGTAGACGAGGTTCGGGACACCTCGCCCCGCCCCGAACATTTTCTCCCCGAGCACGGCGGCGACGCAGTCGTTCACGAGGTAGCACGGCCGCTTGAATCGCGTTCGAACCAGCCGCACGATCTCGAGGTTCCTGACCCGGACGTTGGGCGGGTTCAGGATGACGCCCTCTTTCACGTCGAGCGGTCCCACCGCGGCGATGCCGATCGCGTCGAAGCCGGAGAGCCGGCGCAGCCCAGCGAAGATCTGCTCCATGAGCTCCGCGGCGTTCGTCTTCTCCGAGGAAACCTCTCGGAGCCTGCCGCTTCGGTCGGACAGGACGATGCGCAGGTTGGAGGCACCGATGTCGATGCCGACGATGTTCAACGACGCGCCCTCCTGGTGACGGGAGATGCGTGTATCCCGCTGGGTGGGCCCGCGAGGCCTCGCAGACGGTGGTGGCGCATGCGCGACACGAAGGCGGGAATCGGAAACGAAATCGTCGACCCGGCGACGGCCCGTGCCTCCCGGTGGTCGAACGCTCGATGGTGCATTCGGTCAGTCCACGAGCGCAGTTCGCGCGCTGTCCACCAATCCCTCCGACCGACGCACGAGTCAGCGGCACCGCGAGATGCACCCAGCAACGGGCACCGACTCGGCCCGGGCGGTTGCGGAACGTTGGCAGGACGCGGCGCCGCGGGCCCGCGCACACGGAGCGGCGTTCGGGGCTCGGGCGGGCGCGTTACCGCTCGAACATCGCCACTGTGTAGCCCGTAAGGTCGTTGACGGCCTTGCCGGCCACCAGGCGCCCTTCTTCTTGACCGGCGTCGCCTGGGCCGAGAGCCGTCAGCACCCCGACCAAATCGCCGTTACGCGAGTCGATGACTGCGGAACCGCGGAGAACCGACGCACCGGCGAGCCGGAACCCGTAGTTCCCGTGGACGTCCGAGACCACCGTGCCGTGCGACACGGTCGCGCGCGTCGGCACGTCCGGTGCAAAGGCGACGGGGATCGTCTGCTCAGAGCCAAAATCCTCGTACATGGAGCAGGACGGACACAGTTTGTTGTACGACTCCGGCCGCGTCACGAACGACGCGACGAGGGAGAGGATATCGTCCATCCAGGCGAGATCCCCGACCGTGCCCTCGCTCCCGTCCGCGTACACGACGGTGATGTCGACACCCAACTTTGCAAAGGACACGCCGGTCGCAAACCGAGTACTCAGAAGGGGCTCGAGACAGGATCTCGCCGCCGCTACGTACGCATCGGGGCCCCTCACCGTCACGACGAAACCGAGGCAGCGGGTGGACGCACCGCTGTCGCGATTTCGAAACGTCAGCTGCGTCGTGATGGCGCGGAGCAGATACGTCACAGAGACGCCGGGCACCGCGTTCGCCTGCGGTGCGCCTGCGGCGATCAGGCACGCAAACAGCACGGCCGCGGCCCATCGTTGACACCAACGCCGCGTCGTCGATGTCCTGACCGGTGCGCTTGCGTGCGTCCCCATCTCACTTTTGGGTGCTCGGATCGTGACCGATGGAAGCCCCCGCGTTTCCGGATACGCCTCCTCCTGAGACGCCGACGCTCCCTGTCACACCGAGATTGAGCGACGGGCCACCGCTTCCCGTACCGACGCTGGTCGAAGCCCCCGCGCCCACCGACGCGCCGCCGCGGGCACCCGTGCTTGCCGACGTGCTGGCGCCGGCCGAGGCGCTCGCGTTCGCCGACCCAGCCGTCGCGCTCCCCGAGGCGCTCGCATTCACCGACGCGTTTGCGTTGCCCGCTGCGCTACCGTTCCCTGACGAACCGACGTTTGCCGCCGCGCCGGCGTTCGCCGACGCGCTGCCCGCTGCGCTCCCGTTCCCCGACGAACCGACGTTTGCCCCCGCGCCGGCGTTCGCCGACGCGTTCGCGCTGCCCGCTGTACTACTGTTCCCCGATGAACCGACGTTTGCCGCCGCGCCGGCGTTCGCCGACGCGCTGCCCGCTGCACTCCCGTTCCCCGACGAACCGACGTTTGCCGCCGCACCGATGTTGCCTGAGACGGCGCCTCCTCCCGAGGCGTTGGCGTTCGCCCCCACGCCCGCGTTACCGGAAACGCCGACCGCGTTGCCGGACACAGTCGCGCCCCCGGACACACCCGCACTCGAGGGCGCGGCTGCGCCAGACGCTCCGACACTCGTCCCGTCGTCCGCCGGACCGGCCGCGCCCGCCGCAACACTACCCGTCCTCAGCCCGATCGCCACGGTCTGTCCTACAGTCACCGACGAGAACGGCACCAATCCGTTGTTGATCACGATTGCGTTGCGGATCGGAATTACGAGCGAACCGTTCAGCACGATGACCCCGCGTCCGATGGCGGTCACGTACCCCGTCACCTCTTTGCTAACTCTGCCCACGACGTCGATCCGAGTTGCGACGAGCGTCCCGGCGGTCGTCGCGACCCCGCGGACGGCTACCACGTCCAAGGGGGCGATCGCGTTCGGCGTGGTTCGGATGCCGCTCACGCCGACGCCCGGACCAAACACGACGGGCCGGGCTCCCGCGTTCGTGTCCACGAGCAGCGCCTTCGATGTGCGGGCCGTGACGACGCCGTCGAGGGTCGCATCGGTCGCGACCGGGGCCGATCCCTGCGGATCGCCCGGGGGATCAGCGGCGACCGTTGGCGGATCGCCGCTCATGGTCGGCGCGGTGAGCGGCACGGGGGTCTCGCCCCGCGCGGCGTCGGCGCCCTGGTGGTCAGGACCGGACGTGGCCGGCGTCCGGGTGGACAGCGCCACCACGTCGATCCGGCTCGCGACCCGCTCTGGACCGCTCGCGGTCCACCAGACGACCGCCTGCGCTCCCACAAAGTGGGTCAGCGCGCAGACCTCCGTGAGCGTCTCCGCCCCGGCATAGATCGCGGTGCCACGGCTCGCGGAAAACGCCATGGCTCCGTGCTTCTCGCGGACGACCACACGCCCGAGCCGGCAATCCACGGATTGGAGGAGACCCGCTGATAGCGTCGGCTCTGCGGGGACGGCGGGTTGGGTCACATTCTCGGGACCCCATTGAGGCGCTACCGGCGGCACCGACTTCGGCCGTGGCAACCCGTCGCGCGGCACCGTTTGCGGGACGATCGAAGGAACCCGTTGTGCCAGGTAGGACCGAGGCGCTGGCGCACGATCGTTGGTGTACGACAGCGATTGGTACGCGAGCACCGTCGCGGGGACCGCATCCGGTGTGATCAACACGGACCGCGCGCTGCGGTCGCCCGGAGACACGGGCGGTAAGAATCTGGCGTGTGACGTGCCGACGGTGGACGCTGACACCGCAGGCAGGGATCGTGTACTTGGCCACTGCGTTGCCCCGGACGAGGCCAACGTGCTGAATATCCCGACGACGCTAGCGAGCGCGACGACCCACAGGACCGTTCGTTTGGCCACGGTTCAGCCCTCCCCAGCCCGGCGAACTCTCCGGTACGCGTACGGGCCGCCCTGGCGATCAAGAACCCGGGCCCATCATGACGGCAGGCGGTCAACGGAGATGAGACACCGTCGCTGTCGATACGATGTACCCGCGCTTCGTGTCCGCTTATCTCATCCAAAGAGAGGACTCTTGGGGTGTCGTGCGATCGGGGCAGCCCGTTTGGCCTGCAGGAAGGAACCGATCGGCTGCGTTTCCTTCCGTTCAGGGCAGCGATGAGCGCGGCCCGGTGCTTCGGCGCGGGCCGATACGGTGTGAGACCCGTCGACGAGACGACGTACGGCGACAGGTCCCGGCACTCGACATTGAGCGCCTCGCTGGAACAAGCCGCGTGTGTAGGTGGACCGCTCGTCCTACCGCAGGCGGCGTCGATGGCCGAACTTCGCTGGCACACTCGCGCCCGTGGCGAACCGGCTAGGGGGCGCCCCCGATCAACCCGCGAATGCGCTGCGCCAGCGCCGGACTCGGACGCGAACGACCCCGGATGATCTGGTTCAGATGCGACGCGCTGATGCCCGCCCTCATTGCCAACGCCGACTGGCTCACACGCTGCTCGGCGCACCACGCCCTCACCGATGTTCGAAGCCCGAACAGAGATGACTGCTGGGCCCCTGCGCCGGGCGCCGCGCCTGGGGACAGGACCGGTACGGTCGGTTTCGTATCCATCCCGGCAAGGCCCCTAGCAGCCCGCGCCGCCGCGTGACGCTCAGCCATGCTCAACAGCCTCCGCTCCCTCATTCCCACCCGCGCGTCTATTCTGGAGGTCGCGAATAATAGGAGCGTTTTCGCAACGTTAGGGAGTTCCGAAGACCGTGAGAAAATAGGGCATAAAGATGCGCAGCTTCGGTCGCAAGACGTCGCAAGACAGGGAAGGGCCCGAGGCGCCTATCCTACACGCCTCGGGCCACCGGGCCCATGCCGAAAGCCGTGCGTCGTCAACGAGACGGGACGTCCCTGCCCTCACGTGGCACTCGGACCCGGCGCGACGGAGGGAGTCCCACCCCGGCACCGGTCGCTCTTACGCGTCCTCCTTCCCAGCGGGACGGATGTTCTGATTGACCCGGAAGAAGTTCGTCGGATCATATCGGGTCTTCACCTCGACCAGCCGGTCGTATGTGGCGGCCCCGTAGGCCGCCCTGACCCGATCGCCGCCTTCGTCGCCGAGGAAGTTGAGGTACGGCGCCCCCGTCGAAAACGGATGCATCGCGTCGTACGTCCGGCGCACCCAAGCGATGTGAGGGTCGGGCTGTTCCGCGGCCGTCCAAAGCCCCACGATGTTCATGGCGTAACGCGGCGTTCGATGCCGGAACGCGGTCGCCTCCGGATCCACGCGGCTGACCGCGCCCTCCAAATGGTGGAGGTGCAACGTCGTGAACGGGGACAGCGCTCGCATGCGCGCCGTCTGCGCGACGAGTGCGTCAATGGCGGCGTCGGAGAAGTCCGGCACGTAGTGGGTCTTCCAGTAGCTGTGAATCCCGCGCGGCGCGCTCGCGTCAAACATCCCCTGGAGGACCGTGTACGGGACCGGCCCGACGTGCGCGACCGCGGGCGGCCCGAACGACGTCAGCGGTTGCACCACGCGCTCCCCGTCGGTCACCGCCCCAGCGTAGCACACGGCCACCGCGACCATCGGCGTTCCGTGCAGCGACTGAGGAATGAACGGCAGCGGCGGCGCCGTGATGAAGGCGACCATGGACGTCATCTCGTCCGGCAGTGTGGTGACCCACCGGTTGTAGAATCGCAGCAGTTCCCGCGCGTTCTCGGCCGGGTGCAGGACGGCGCCGCCAAGCACGACGGGCCCGACCGGATGGAGGCGGTACTCGAACGAGGTCACGATCCCGAAGTTTCCTCCGCCCCCGCGGAGCCCCCAAAACAGATCGGGGTGACTGGCGGGGCTCGCGGTAACGAGCGTCCCGTCGGCCGTGACCACGTCGGCCGACACAAGATTATCGATCGTGAGGCCGTGCTTTCGCATCAGCCACCCGATGCCGCCCCCGAGCGTGAACCCGGCGATCCCGGTCGTCGTGACCAAGCCCCCCGTCGTGGCGAGGCCGAACGCCTGAGTCTCGCGATCGAACTCGCCCCAGGTGAGACCGGGCTGCGCGCGAGCCGTGTGCGCCACCGGGTCCACCCGGACGCCCTTCAGCGCAGACAGGTCGATGACCAACCCGCCGTCGCACGTGCCGAACCCGGCAACGTTGTGTCCCCCGCCGCGCACCGCGGTCAGGACGTCGCGGGCCCGCGCAAACCGGACAGCGGCAAGCACGTCGGACACGCCCATGCATCGAGCAACGGCCGCCGGACGCTTGTCGATCATGCCGTTCCACACCGAGCGGGCGGCGTCGTACGCGCTGTCCCCCGGGGCGATTACCTCGCCGCGCATCTGCCCCCTTAATTCCTGAAGAGCAGCCTCTCCCACGGATGCGGCAACGTTCGGCTTGGATGTGTCTGTCATATGATCCCCCCAATGTGTGGTGACGCCGTGGCGCAGCACACGCCGCCGCACCGGGCGCGGCCGGGCACCGATCGGGCGACAGGCCTCCCCGATTCCGCGTGCCGCGGTCGAGCTAGCGCCAATCGTCGATCAGGAACACGTCCGGTCGATCGTACCCAGGATCGTTGGGCAGGTGCATCGTCACGCCCTGGAAATCCGTACGGAACCCGCGGGCGATCATCCGACGATACGCCTCGTGACGGGCGAGATTGACGCCGCCCACGAGTCGCGTCAGGTTCCGCGCGGCAGCGAACGTCTCACACGCCTCGAGCAGCCCGTCGAAGCGTTGCGCAGCGGTCGGCCCCGGCCGCGTCGCCGCGAACTTGACATAGCAGGCACCGTCCCCAGCCTCAGTGCCGACCCCGCAGTGGCAGACCGCAAACCCCAGCAGCCCCGCGTCGTCACGGGCCAGCAGCGTGTCGCCGAGCCCTTGAGCCTGCACCGCGCAGATCTCTCGCTCCAGGTCGAGCCCCGGGTAGATCGCGTCCGCCAGTTCGCGACAGGCAGCGAGCTGCCCTCCCCGCTCGTGCTCCGAGAGTTCAGAATATCGCACCGATCCGCGAACGGGCGCGAGACGCGTCACCGACTTCGACATGATCGCGGTAAGGTACCGAGGCCAGAAGTCGAACTTCTGGTAGAGATGGATGTGTTTCGGGCTGTGGGGAAAGGTGAAGAGACCCGCGTGCGCGGTTCCCCATCTGGCAAACAGCGCGACGACGGGGTCGAGGAGGCGCCTGGCAACGCCCTGATCCCACCGGTCGGGGTGCACGGTCAACGGCCCGAAGGATCCGACGCTGCCCCATCGGGCCGCAAAGTTAGACCCAACCAGCTCGCCATCGAGTTCGGCCCCAAACGCCGCCGAGGGATCGGCGAGCCATCGCGTGCGAATGTAGTCCTTGCCCGGCCAGAGCTTCGGCGGATCGGGATGGCCAACAAAGGTGCCGAACGCGAGGCGCAGGATACGGTCCGCCGCCGACAGATCGTGCTCGTGGAGCGGACGAATCACAAGCCCCGTGATGCCGGGCTGCGGGTGTCTGTCGCGCGTCGGAGTTCGCGATTGGGACCCGCTGCCAGCGTTACCCGCATGCGTCATCCGCGTTGCCTCCCCTGTCGTTGATGTGGTCGCGTCGGGGCCGCCGCGCGCGACGCGTGCCGCGATCCCTACCGCGACCACCACCTGTCTGGTCGTCCCAGATGTGGTACGCGTCCGGGCTACGCGGTGGCGACCATCACCAGCACGCTGTTCTCGAGCCGGTAGCCGCCAGACATGAGGCGATATGGCGCGAGCGCCGGCTCGACGGCGCGCCGAACCCGATCCTCTCCGGACTCCTGCATCGCGCGGATCGCCGGACCCTCAGAGAGGAGCCCCCGAAGCGCCGTGTCGAGGTCCGGGTACTCGAACGGACACTCGACCTCATCGACGCTCCGGGGGGTCAGCCCGGCGTCCTTAGCGAACGCTTCCAGCGCCCCATCGGCCGACAGTGCAAACGGACCAGGCGCTCTCGGCGGCGCCGGCGGCAACAGGGAGCACACGGCAGCCAGATACTGAGCGGCCTCGACGCGCTCGGGCTTCCCCCAGGTCGCGACCACGACGCGGGCGTGTGGCCGCGCCACACGGCGTGCCTCGGCCAGCGCGGCCACCGGGCGGACGCCGAACTGGAACGCGTTCAACCCGGTTACCACGTCGAAGGTGCGGTCCGCGTGCGGCAGCGTCTCCATCTCCCCGACCTGAAACGCTGCCAGCGGAACCCGTCTCCGCGCGATCGCGACCAGCGCATCGGAGGCATCGAGCCCGCAGACCCGAGCGCCCCGCTCCGAGGCCATCGCGCAAAAGAGCCCCGCCCCGCACCCGATGTCGAGCACGGCCGTCCCGACCCCCACGCGGGTCTTCGCGAAGACCGCCTCGTGGAGCGGGCGCGAGAAACGCTCCTGCACCTCGGCCCAGTCGCGCCCCCGGGCTCCCCACAGCGCCCCGTGGACGGAGGCCGATCCGCATGCGGACTGCGCGGAAGCCACGACCTTACGCCTCCTTCGCGACCGCCAGGATGTGCTCGCGCGTGAGGTCTTGCCCGTGTTCTTTCTTTGCGTGCTCCTGAACCTTCCGCACGAGGTCGTCATCGGTCTGGGCGCTGATCTCCGTGCCGCACGGTGGGCAGACGACTTTCTTCATCGAGATCCCTCCCGCGATCGTGCTGGGCCCGGGGCGACTCCGTCGCGATGCCCGAGCCTGCGGGGTCAGTCTACACCCGCGCGGGTGTCGGAGCTTCGCTTTTTCGCGCTATTGTCGGGATGGGTCGAGGCATGGCCGGAACCGGCCATCGGGAACAAGATCGGGAAGCGGTGGCGAGCGGCCTACAGCAACCCTTCGCGCACGGCGTAGGCGACCGCGGCGGTGCGGGACGGCAGATCGAGCTTGACCAGGATGTTCGCGACGTGGCGGTGGATCGTGTGCTCGCTGCGACGCAACCGGGCCGCGATCTCCTTATCGGTCAAGCCTTGGGCGGCCAGGCGGAGGACCTCAAGCTCCTTGCCGGTCAGCCGGACGGGCGAACCGGCCGTTCGCTTCGTCGACTTGGCGGTGACATCGCGGAGCAGCGACGCGGCACGCTCGGCCTCGTGAGCCGCTCCGAGGTGTTGCAGCACCGCGACGGCGGTTCGGAGCTCTGCAGCGGCCGCGTCCCGACGGTCCAGCGCGGCCAGCGCGCGCCCGAGCTCCATCCGGGCGCGCCCGAGTTCGAACGGCGCCCCAAACCTGGCGAACAGGTCGGCGGCATCCTCAAACGCCGTCCGGGCCTGCGCGTAGTCCCCTGCGCACGTCGCCAGTGTCCCCCGCGCGACGCAGGCGAACGCCTTCAGGGGCTCGGCCGCGACGGCCTGCGTCGTCGCCTCGAGCTCGGCGAGCACGGCACGCCCTCGCTCGAGATCTCCGAGCGCGGCGAACGCCCGCGCCAACACCTCCAGGCCGGGGGCCCGCTCGGTGCGGCTCTCGGGTGCGTAGCGGCGCAAGTAGCGCTCCGCGCATTCGACCGCGACGGCGGGACTCCCCTGATCGAGCGCCAGTTCGGCACGACCGAGCAGGGCCGCGGTCGATGTCTCCGCCCGTTGGAACAGGGCCGCGGCTTCGTCCCAACGCCCCTGGCGGCGACGGAGCTCCGCCAGCCGGAACATCGCCGAGAACGCGAATGCCGGGCGGATCACGGTCAACTCCCTGGCCGCAGCGGTGAGCTCCGTTTCGGCCTGCGCCCACTCGCCCCGCCAGATCAACACGCCCGCGTACTGCGTCCGGCACACGGCGAACAACATGTTGAACCGCCACCGGCGGCAGAACTCTTTCACCCGGTCGCACCACTGCGCGGCGCGCGGATAGTCGCGTACCCGCTCGCACGCGAAGATCATGTAGCAGCACGTCAGGCTGATCGCCTGGCGGTCCGCCAACTCCCCGGCCACGGCGGCGGCCGCAGCCTCGTCCAGGCGCTGCATCCCGTCGCGCACCTGACCCTGGCTGACCAGCGCGAGTCCTTCCAGAGCCCGCCCCACCATTTCCACGTCGATGATGCCGAGCGCTTCGCTGACGCTCACCGCCTCCGTGGCCAACCGCTGGGCCGTCACCGGATTCTTGTCGGCCATGAGCGCATGGTGCGCGTCGCACGCGGCCAGCCACGCGTACTCGGGAGATTGCGTGTGCTGTTCCAGCAAGCGGTGCGCACGCTGCATCCAGCCGTTCGCGACGGCCGTATCGTTGCGGAGGTCCACGTAGTCGATGGCGAGCCACATCGCGCTGCGCGCGGCCCCACGAGCGTCGCCCCGCTCGCGGTAGAGCCGGTACGCCCGTTCGCGGGCGTCCATCATCACGGTGGTGTCGTCGAGCCACCAGGCCGCCCACGCGAGGCCTTCCCAGCCCTCGCCCGTCTCCTCGGCGGCCAACGCCGTCTCGAATCGGGCGCGGGCGTCCGCCCACTCCCCGCGGTTCAGCGCGTTCCAACCCTCGGCGACACCGTCGGACAGCGGGCCGTCAGGCTTCAGCGATGCGAGGGCTTGCTCGTTGCGGTCCATCCGGCCGGCAAAGCTCCTGGTGGTCAAGGCTGCAGTGAAGGTTCCAGGGGCGGACCAGCCGTTCCTACGCGCCCTGCACAGTCCTCGATTGGCCGATCTCTGCGCTCCGCGGCGTTCCGCAGCTGTCGTCGCGTCGGGCACCGCCGTTGACATCGAGTCGCGAGGTCCCCGTCGCCACTGCATGTCACGGACGAGTGTCCCTCCTGAGTGCGTGGAGGGCTGTGTCGACCCACCATCCGTGTCGCCGGCTAGTGCTTGGCCGCGCTAGTACGCAGGGAGGCCAACGATCTCGATGAGCGGCCGGATTTCGACGGTCCCCAAGCGCGCGCCGGGAATCCGTCCCGCGATGTCGATCGCCTCGTCGAGATCCTTAGCATCCACCAGGAAGTAGCCACCGAGTTGCTCACGCGTCTCCGCGAACGGACCGTCGGTGACGAACCGCTTGCCATCGCGTACCCGGACGCTGGTCGCCGTCGAAACCGGTTGCAGCGGCGCGGCGGCGAGATGCTGCCCCTGCGACCTCATCTGGTGCACCAGCTGCGCGGACTCGTCGCGACACTGCTCCTTCTCGGCCTCATCCGAGGCCTGCTCATCACCGTAGACCAGCAGCATGTATCTCATCTGGCACCTCCAGTTCGCCCTGGTTAACCGCCGGCCATGGCCCCGACGACAAGAAAGGGCTCCGCCCCCACCGCGACCGCGTCCGGTAGCGGAGCGTCGGGCGGTTCGTGGGAGAGATCCTGCTCGCACGCGAAGAACCGCACGAACGGTCTGCGCTGTTGCGTGACGTGGTCGCGGATCGTCCCGCGCAGCATCGGATAGGAGGCTTCGAGCGCGTCGAGCACCGAGCGTTGCGTGGCCCGACCCTCGACGTGGAGCGTCACCTCGCCGTCGACGTGCGCGAGCGTCCTCAGATGCACCGGCAGCCCGACCCTGATCATCCGAGCGTTTGGACCTCGACGGACAGCACGGCCGGAAGATCGCGGACGATGGGCGACCAGCTATCCCCGGCGTCGGCCGACCCGTACACCTGCCCGCCGGTGGTGCCGAAGTACACGCCGCACGCATCGAGCGCGTCGACGGCCATCGCATCGCGCAGCACGTTCACGTAGCAGTCCCGCTGCGGCAGCCCCTTCGTGAGTGCCTCCCATTCGTTGCCGCCCGTGCGGCTGCGGTAGACTCGCAGCTTCCCGTCGGGCGGGAAATGCTCGGAGTCGCTCTTGATCGGAACGACGTAGATGGTATTCGGCTCGTGCGCGTGCACGTCGATCGGGAATCCGAAGTCGGTCGGCAGATTGCCGCTCACCTCTTGCCACGAGTCCCCGGCGTTGTCGCTGCGCATCACGTCCCAATGCTTCTGCATGAACAGGACGCCCGGACGCGACGGGTGCATCGCGATGCGGTGGACGCAGTGGCCGACCTCCGCGTTCGGGTCGGGAATGCCTTCGGACCGCAGGCCGCGGTTCACCGGACGCCAAGTCGTACCGCCGTCGTCGGTCCGGAACGCGCCCGCGGCCGAGATGGCGACGAAGATCCGCTTGGGGTCGCTCGGGTCCTGCACGATCGTGTGCAGGCACATCCCGCCGGCGCCCGGCTGCCAGGACGGCCCGGAGCCGTGCCCGCGCAGCCCGGGGAGTTCCTGCCACGTCCGGCCGGCGTCCACCGAACGGAACAAAGCGGCGTCCTCCACCCCGGCGCAAACGGTGTCCGGATCGGTCAGCGAGGGCTCGAGATGCCAGACGCGCGCAAACTTCCAAGGGTGCTGCGTGCCGTCGTACCATTGGTGCGAACCGGGGATCCCATCGTATGCGAACTCGTTGCCCACCGGCTCCCACGTCTTGCCGCCGTCGTTCGAGCGCTGGATCAGCTGCCCGAACCACCCGCTCGACTGCGACGCATACAGCAGGTTGGGGTTCACCGGCGAGCCCTTGACGTGGTAGATCTCCCAACCCGCGAAATGCGGACCGCTCACGCTCCACCGGTCTCGCTTTCCATCGGCCGTCAGGATGAACGCGCCCTTGCGTGTACCGACCAGGACCCGTACCCCGCTCATCGTTCTACCCCCTTCTGCGCTTCGAGCGATACCCACCCGCGAACCTCGCGTCCACCAGGAGCCGTGTCGAACGAGCCTGTCAGATCGACCACCTGACCCACTCCGCCGCCGCGGAGGTGCGCGACTTCGGTATTACGATCCTCTGCGCTGTTCGGAGCGTGCCTGCACCTCGGGAAACGTGGCGGCGGCCTGCTGGACATCGGCAGGGAAGTCGGACATCTCGAATACCTGACGAACCTCGATGACCTCGTTGTTCGACGCGGGGCACCGCGATGCCCATTCGATCGCCTCTTGCTTCGACTTCACTTGAATCATCCAGTATCCGCCGAGTGCCTCTTTCGTCTCGGTGAAGGGCCCGTCGGTGACGATCGGCTTCCCGCCCGAGAACGAGACGCGCGCACCCGCCGACGGGGGATGGAGCCCATCGAGCGCGAGCAGCACCCCGGCCTTCTGGAGAGATTCGTTGTACTTCATCATGACCGCCACAGCCTTGGCGTCGGGCGTGGCACCCGGCTCGGCCTTCTCGTACCCCTTCGGGATCATCAGCATCATGAACCGCATTCGTCATACCTCCTTGTGAGTTCCGGGTTCGGAGCGGCGCGTCCGACCCTCGATCGGCGCGAACCCCGCGATCCCGTACCGCAACCACGCGAGATCAGACGACCCGTGCGGCCGAGCTATCCGTGATCGTAAGCCTGCTTGAGGCGCTGTATGTCAAGTTTGTCCATTTGCGCATGGCCTTCATGACGCGTTTGGATTTCTCGGCGTCGTTGTCTTGCATCAGCTTGCCAAGGATCGAGGGAACGATTTGCCATGACAGCCCATATTTGTCTTTTAGCCAGCCGCGTTGATTCTTTTCCCCGCCTTCAGACAGCTTCTCCCACAATTCATCGACTTCTTCCTGCGTCTCACAGTTCACCAGGAACGAGATAGCCGGCGAAAAGGTGAACTGGGGGCCGCCGTTGAGGGCAAAGAATCTTTGCCCATCGAGTTGGAAGACCGCGATCATGACGGTTCCCTTCGGCCCCGGCCCCGCCTCGCCATATCGAGTGACGCTCAGCACCTTTGAATTCTGAAAGATCGAAACGTAGAAAGTCGCCGCCTCCTCCGCGTTGCCGTCGAACCACAAGACCGGCGTGATCTTTTGCGTGGAGTTGTGCGTCAGCCTACTCACAGTTCACCATCCACGGGATGTCGAATTGGTCGACAAGCATGCCGAAACGGGCGGCCCAAAATGTCTTTTGGATCGGCATCCGCACCGTCCCGTTCTCCGCCGAACGCGTGAAATACGCGTTCGGCATCTGCCGGGTCGTTGATCTGCAGGGAGACGGAGAAGCCTTTGGGTACCTCATAGCGATCAGGCGGAGCGTCAGACCCCATCAACACCCCGTCGCCCACAACGAGGCGGCCGTGCAGGATCGTCTTGCGCCACTCAGCCGGCACATGTTCCGCCGCCGGCGTACCTTCATGGGTCATCATCGCGACGATCTTGCCGCCCAGACATCGTTCATAGAACTTGAATGCCGCCTCGCATTGGCCGCTGAACAACAGGTAAGGATTCAGTTGCACGGTGCGCCTCCTTTGCCACGTCGTGACTGAGAAGTCCGGTTCGCGCGAGAGCGTTCGACCCCCTCGCGTCGCCTCCGTGTCGGTCTCGGTCGTCGCCCGCCGTTCGCCGTGCGCGGGAGATCGGTGTTCCCCGTCTCGCTATCTAGTCGAACGGAGTGGCCCGACATCGACATGGCCGGCGAACAAGAAGTCGGGACCGGCGTCCAGGGGTGCGGAAGCGACGGCGCCGGCGCGAACGGGAGCCCCACCCTGTCGTCCCGCCGGCACGTGACGCCACCCCCGTTGACCTTCGGTCAGGCCGGACGCGTTTCGCCGAGTGGCGTTGCCGCGCGCTGATCGCGTGTGGGGCCGCCTGGGCCTTTGGCCGGACCGGGCGGCGAAGACGCCTGAATGTTCGTTACAGATACGCCCCTTGTCGATTCTGGGCCTCCGCCGTCGACTACCTCTTGGGTGGGTCGGGCCCGTCACCATTGAGGAGGAACCAATGAGGTACCTATGCCTGATCTATACTGAGGAGACGAAACTCGGCGCAATGTCCAAGAGCGAGTGGGACACGTTGGAAAGCGAAGTCCTCGCCTACGAGGGGGAGCTCAGGAAGAGAGGCTACTTTGTTCTCGCGGAGGCCCTCCAATCCGCTCGGGCGGCCACGATCGTGCGGGTCCGCAGCGGCACGCTATCCACGACCGACGGTCCCTTCGCCGAGACCAAGGAGCAGTTAGGCGGATTCTACCTGATCAACGCGAAGGACCTGAACGAGGCCATCCAGGTGGCCGCGAAGAACCCAGGAGCGCGTCTCGGGAGCATCGAAGTGCGGCCGATCCGGGAGCCCGAGCACCAGTAAGAGAGGCCCGACGCTGATGAGCGACAACACCGGGCAACAGGTGCGCGACGCGGTGGACGCCGCCTACCGTTCCGAGTCGCGCCGCGTCCTGGCCACCCTGATTCGCCTGCTCGGCGACTTCGACCTCGCGGAGGAGGCGCTGCACGACGCCTTCGCCGCGGCGATTGAGCAATGGCCGCGGGATGGCGTGCCTGGCAACCCTCGGGCCTGGCTCGTGTCGACCGGTCGCTTCAAGGCCATCGACACCATGCGCCGGCGCGCCCGGTTCGACGCGTCCCTGGCAGAACTCGCCGAGCAACTCGATGCCAACACCAGTGATGCCGCGGAAGGGAACACCGAGGGCATCGAGGACGACCGGCTGCGGCTGGTCTTCACCTGCTGCCACCCCGCCTTGCCGCCCGACGCTCAGGTGGCGCTGACCTTACGCGAGGTATGCGGCCTCACAACCGAGGAGATCGCGCGTGCCTTCCTCACCGCGGCGCCCACGGTGGCTCAGCGGATCGTGCGCGCGAAGCGGAAGATCCGCGACGCGCGCATTCCGTATCGCGTGCCGTCGCGGGCCGATCTTGCGGACCGGCTGGATACGGTGCTCCGCGTGGTCTACCTGGTGTTCAACGAAGGGTATGCCGCGTCATCGGGCACCTCCCTGACACGGGCCGATCTGTCCGGCGAGGCGATCCGCCTGGGGCGGCTGCTCATCGAGTTGCTGTCAGAGCCCGAGGCGCTGGGACTCCTGGCGCTGATGTTGCTGCAAGAATCGCGGCGCGCGGCGCGCACGTCCCCGGCCGGCGAGTTGGTCCTGCTGGACGACCAGGACCGCTCGCTGTGGAACCGCGACCAGATCGCGGAGGGATCGGCACTGGTGGAACGAGCGCTGTCGTCGCGTCGGATCGGCCCCTACACGCTCCAAGCGGCGATCGCCGCAGTGCACGCCTCGGCGCCCACCGCCGGCGCAACGGACTGGGCCCAGATCGTCGGACTGTACGACGTCCTGATGCGGTCGGAACCGTCGCCTGTCGTCGAACTCAATCGCGCTGTGGCGGTGGCGATGCGCGACGGCCCGGCGGCGGGGCTGGCGCTCATTGACGCCATCCTCGCGCGTGGGGACCTGGAAGACTACCATCTGGCGCACTCGGCGCGGGCGGACCTGTGCCGGCGACTGGGGAGAACCGCGGAAGCCCGTGTCTCCTACACGCGGGCCCTCGGCCTCGCGCGGCAGGAGCAGGAGCGACGGTTTCTCGAGCGACGGTTGGGCGCGCTACCAGCCTGAAGCGGCCAGCGCTGCCGTCACCGCGGGCCTGCATCGGGTGTTGAGCGCATCGCGTCAGCGTCCGGAAGGCATGACTGACGCCGCACGCCCGACGAGGCGCAACTCTTGAAGCCGGATTCGCATCGCGCCCGGCGTCACCCCAAATTCCTGGGCCAGGGCGCGAACAAGGTCGTCGGTGGATGCCTCTCTCGATGGCCCGAACCGCCGGTTCACGGCCGCGCACCAGCGGGCGCGCACCTCGACCAGCGGCATCAGCAGCTCGGCGGCAAAGGCCCGAGCTTCTCGTTCATCAATGAGACGACGTGCTTCAAAGAGCCCGGGCTCGGGCACTCCGGGCTGGGTACTTGCGACGAGCTGATGCTCGAGGAGGATGTGGCCGAGCTCCTCCGCCAGCACCCACCGCCTCTCGTTCTCCGAAGCGAAGCGCCAGTGCCGATTCAGAATGATGGCGCGCCGGCCCGCGATGTCGCCGATCGTGCCTCGGACGCCGTCGGGTAGCACTCGGTCGACGACCGCGATGCCAGTGCGCTCGATCAACGCGGCGATGTTCACGGGCGGGCGCCGCCCGGTGAGCGCCAGCAACACGCCGGCACGATTGCGGGCAAGCACATACCGAGGCCTTCCTGGTGCCGTAGACGTGTGCACGCAAACCCTCCCCGCCACGACGATGTCCCTGACGGCCAAGAACGTTGGCATCCAGTCAGCGTCGATTGGGGGAGCATGCGACTCCGCCCGAGCTTCGGTGTGTGGTCGAATGACGTCCTCTGTCGCATTCCTGATCGCCACGGCGCGTCCCTGCTGGGCGCGCGAGGCCGATGATGCCGAGGAACTCCCTCCGATGCGCGTGAGCGTAAACCTTCTTGACGCAGCCCCGCACGCAAGACCCCGTCAAGGCAAGGCCGAGTGCGAAAGAGGGCGACCGCCGGGCCGCCCATGTCAGAGCTCTTTGCTCGTCACGAGCACCCTTCGGAGCGTCTCCATCTGTTCGAGCGCCTTGCCGGTCCCGACGACCACGTCGCTCAGCGGATCGCGCGTCGGCCGGACGGGGATCTCCAGATGGTCGGCGAGCAACGTGGCAAGGCCGCGGAGGAGCGAACCGCCGCCGGTGAGCAACACCCCGCGTTCCATGATGTCGGCGGCAAGCTCGGGCGGGGTTCGCTCCAGCGTCGTACGAACGGTCTCGAGGATCGTTTGCACCGGCTGCGCGATCGCGTCGCGGATCTCCCCGCTCGTGAGTACAAGCGTCCGCGGTAACCCCGACACGAGATCGCGCCCCCGCGCCTTAATCGTCTGCTCCTCGTGCTCGGGGTAGGCGGACCCAATCGCGATCTTGATCTCCTCTGCCGTGCGCTCGCCAATCAGGAGATTGTACGCCCGTCGGACGTACTGAATGATTGCCTCGTCCATCTCATCACCCGCCACGCGGATGCTGCGGGCGGTGACGATCCCGCCAAGGGCGATGGTCGCGACCTCGGTCGTTCCGCCGCCAATGTCCACGATCATGCTCCCAACCGGGTCTGAGATCGGCGCGCCCGCTCCGATCGCCGCCGCGAGCGGTTGCTCGATCAGGTACGCTTCCCGCGCGCCGGCGTGTAGGGTCGCGTCGAGCACGGCACGCTTCTCGACCTCCGTCACCCCGTGAGGGACGCCGACGATCACTCGAGGCCGTCGGGATGACCGCCCCGTGAGCCCACGCCGGATGAAGTACGAGAGCATGGAGGCGGTGATCTCGAAATCGGCGATGACGCCGTGCCTGAGCGGCCGCGTCGCGACGATCTCAGCCGGCGTGCGGCCGATCATCCGCTTCGCCTCGTCCCCGACGGCCAGCACGCCCCGGCGGTCCGTACGGTGCGCGATCACGGACGGCTCGCGCACGACGATACCTTCTCCACGCAGGTAGACGAGGGTGTTGGCGGTGCCGAGATCGATGCCCAATTCCCGGGTCAGACGCGCGAGAACCCCCCGGACGGTGGCCATCACGCGCGTAGGTGCATGGAGTCGGGGTTTCCCTTGCGTAGACACTGGTCGTTCCTCCCAGACACCCCCGGTACCCCATATTCGACCCGCTGACGCGCCATCCCCCATGCCCGGCGAGCGAGGGCCGCGGCGCGCGGGGGGCTGCCCATGCGTGGCGTTCCCGCGAGGCTTAGGGGGTCTCAGGAGAACACGAATGTCTCGTCAGTCCCTTTCGCCTACACCGGAGGCCATCCGCATTGGTGTCGCTGCATGAAACGCCGGCACGGCATCGCATGGCCAGAAGCCCCAACCTGGAATGTGTCGATCTCCGGCGACTGCGTTCGACTATGCACTAAGACGTGAAGAGGAGAAGCGACATGGCGAACAAGAGTGCGCAGGTCGAGATAGAAAATGTGAACCATCCCGGGCGCGTCACGCGCGGCGACGCGGCCGCGCACGAAGCGATGAAACGGGCCATCCTGAAGATTCTGCCGAAGGCAAGGCCAGGGCTAACGGTCGCTGAGATTCAAGAACGAGTGATGGCCCATCTACCCGAGGCGCTCTTTCCGGAAGGCGCGAAGGCCGGCTGGTGGATGAAGACCGTGCAACTGGATCTGGAGGCGAAAGCGATCATTGCGAGAGAGAAAACCAAACCGCTCCGCTTGCACAAGGTGTGATGCCGGGATCGGGCCGCCTCGGCGGCTCGCGCGAGACGCACCTCGCGCGCGGCGCGACCAAATCACGTTCCCTCGACTCCTCGTCGCGCCGCGTTGAGCGCGGCGCGCAAACTTGTGAGCGCATTCGATTCCATCCCATAGAGGGCGGGGGCCGACCTCGGTCGCCTGAGCGCGTTGCTATGGGCGCCAATAGCCCACGTCCGCAAGCGCGCGCTGCGCCGGTTTCGTTACGCTCGTTGGCCATACGCTCGGGGTCGCATTCGCTTGTTCGCGGTCGTGCCGCGAATTGCTCATTTGAACGCCGCCTTGGCTTTCTTGCGCTCCGCGACTTCCTTCGCGCGGAACTTCGCGATGCGTCCGATCAACTTCACGGGCACAGGCTGGGAGAACAAGAAGCGGATTGTGCCCTTGTTGACCTCGTACGATGCAAGCTCGTCCTTGAACACCGCGACGACCCTCGCGCTCGCGGGGTAGAGTGAGTAGTGCCGCTTCCACGCAGCGAAATAGAGCACCGGGTCACTGTGCAGTTTGTACGCGGGGATTTTGTACAAGATCACTTCCTCGGCTCCCGGCACGGCCGTACGGATTGTGCTCCGCACGCGCCTGAGTATGGCCCGCACGGCCTCGGGTTGCGCCGCAATGTACTTGTTCACGGACTTGAACTCGGTCGTGGCAACGTGCTCTCGCTTGGTGCGCATCGTTTCACTCCTTTCGCTCGACTTCACTACCTAGTCGAACGAACCGGCCTGAAATCGACCTTGTTGCCAAACCACTGAGATATCCCGTTTGTCGCCTGCCCCCTCCTCGGTGGAATCGGTTCACACACCAGCCGTACGGGGCAATCCAGGGGCTCTGACGGGCTTCTAGCGGAGGGTCAGTATACCCGAGCCTATGATTTCAGGCAACGTAACAGGACCTCGACGGCCTCCCGAGTTCCTTCCCAATACAACCCACGCCCGGCTCCTTCAACCTGCCACCATTCATAGGCATCGGGTTCTTCATTCAGGTACGGCTTCCACTCCCACGGCACTTCGATCGCGAAGGATTCCACGAACACCGACTCCACAGGGTATTCGTACCTGTGCTCAAGGGCGACAAGCCCGCCATGTGCATCAAGTCCCGTCTCTTCCCGCACTTCTCGAATCGCCGCTTGCACCGCCGTTTCGCCGTGCTCAACGACACCCGCCACAGTATGCC
This sequence comes from bacterium, assembly GCA_035295165.1. Taxonomy (NCBI): domain Bacteria; species bacterium. Next base: position 12,243 of record DATGJN010000115.1, on the reverse strand, counting down.
AATATCCTCCGTGACGAGGCGCGCGACGAAACGCCAACACGTCGTACCCGTCGGCACCGCATCGGTAAAAGAGTACCTGTACTTCTTGGCGCATGATGCAGGTCATTCTCACGTCGGCACGCATACTCCGCTCATCCACGTAACCGCATCATCGGCACAACGTGAACGTAGTCCACTGCGATCTTCTCACAAGACAGACGTAGCATCGCGCACCCGCCGCTACCTCTCGTGCAAATGGGGCGAAGAACTGGAAGATCAAGTCGCCGCAGCGCTCCAAATCCGCGCGCCTAGGCAGGCGAGGTCTCCGCAGTGAAGATCGAGACGGCGCGCCGAGCCCGAAATGGCAGCGGCAAGTCCGCTGGCATCTTATACGCGATGTGACGCAGTCTCAGTGATGCGCCAGTGTAGGCCATCACCGACTCGCGGTCCGGGAAGATGAGCCAATCGTTGATGTCGCGCCGTTCGACACGCGAGAAATACTGCCTTAGCGCTCTCTCCCCATTCTCGCGACTGAATGGCGGTTCGCCGGGTTCCACGTCGAGGAGACGGAATAGTTCGTGGAGATGTTCTACTCCGTTCGTGACGGCCACCAACGAACCGCCTGGCCGCAGCGCGCGTGCGATCTCAACAAGGGCGCGATTCAGATCGGGCACATGGAAGAGCATCCACAACGCGGTCACACAGTCGAACGCGCCGTTGTGGAACGGTAGATACTGCACGTCGCCTACCACCGCATCGACGTCCCGCTGCCGTGTAAGTTCGACCATCCGTTCGGAGAGGTCGAGCCCGACCACGTTGCTGGAAGTCTCGTGCGCGAGCCAGCCCGCGAACTCGCCGGTACCGCAACCTACGTCGAGGACTCGCTGTGGCGCGACGGCGGTCACGGCGTGAAAAGCAACCCGACGCGGGTCCAATGCGCCCGGCTCGACATAGCGGTAGATCGCCGCGCGCGCGGCGAGCCCCGTCTCCACGCGATACTCCTCGCGAACATATCCCGGATCGTTTAGTCTACACACGGCACGGGCAACCTTGACCTGGTGCGGCAGATGTTGCGGCACGCCGCTATGTCATCTGTCGAACCCGGTCGGCTCTGTGGCTCGATGGTGCACTCTACCCGTCGCTTCCGCTTCGCCATCGGAGGAACTCCCCCAGCTACCAGATACTCGCTGTCGCCGGCACCCGGGACCCATCCCTCGCCCCGTCCAACGCCTGCCGGTGCGGTGCTAGCGGCGTCGGCCAACACGAAGGAACAACGCGAGGTCGCGAGCGCACGGCAAGCAGTAGAGGGCCTCCGGTATTGCCTGCAGCCGCTCTGCCTCGATCGGGCGCCTGCACCGCTCGCAGATGCCAAAGGTACCGGCGTCTAAGCGCGCCAGCGCCGCCTCGATATCTGCCAACTCACCTCGGACCTGACTGGCCACTGCCAGGCTGGTGTCACGCTCGTACGACAGCGCCCCATTCTCTTCGCGTTCTGGCTCGTTGCGAGCTGTCTGTCCCCAATCGCTCGACGCCTCGACGGCGAATCGGAGATCCGTTTGCAAGCGCGCTCGCGCTTGTCGCAGGCGTCGGCGAAGCGACTCCTGCCGCTGCGTCACGTTCGTGGCCACTTCACCCACCCCCCAAAACATCAGTGGACCGCAGCCCCAACCACGATACGAATGCGCGATACACCGCCAAGATAACTGTGAGCGCCATGCCAGGCTATCAGGCGGGCGCCTGATCCTCCCCGGGGCCATTGACTGCCCTGCGCCTGCAACCGGCTGAGCAGCTCCCAGCGAGGGACGCGCCTGGCACCGCGTCACCGCACGACCAAGACGGGCACGGGCGCCGCGTGCAAGACGCGCTCGCTGACGCTCCCGAGGATGAGCCCGCCGATCTGGCCGAGCCCGCGGCTACCGATGATGATCAGATCGGCCTTGGTCTCTTGCGCGACTTTGATAATCTCAGCCGCCGGGTCGCCCGTGCGGTACACGGCGGCGACCGGTGCGTTGCCGCTTTCGAACTGCCGCTTCGTCTGCTCCAGGATGGCCTGGCCGGCCTGCTCGAGCGCCTGCTCCAGCTCCCCGAAGTTCACCATCGCACCGGTCCCAGGGCCGCCCAGCGCGACCGTCGGGATGTGCCCTACGTTGACGATCGTGATCTCAGCCTTCCGGATCTCCCGCGCGAGGCGGACAGCGTATGCGGCGGCAAGAATCGCGTGCGGCGAGCCGTCCGTTGCGACGACAAGTTTCATAGGTCTCCTCCTCCTTGTATCCCGCTGCGGGCGCATCAGACGGCGGCGCCGGCGGCGGTCCACGGAACTCGGATCGGCTACCCCTTTTCCCCATCCGAACGTCGATCACCCTTTACGCCTCTGACCTTGGTACCTGTCAGACCACTACACTGGACAACCACCCTGATGAGGAGCAACATCTAGGGTGATGCCGACCGTCGGGAAGATATCCGCGGACTGGTCGCCCAGCGGGGGGAGCCCTGACCTTGCCGCGGTGGCCCGCCTCCCGGCCGAGGACGTTCTCGCAGGCCTGAGTACGGCGCGAATCGGTCTGACATCGAGCGAGGCCGTGCGCCGGCTGGCGCTGGTTGGCCCGAACGCTCTGCGCGGCCACGTCGTCGGGCCTCTCGGCGTGCTGGGCAGCCAGCTGAAGAACCCCTTCTTGCTGCTGCTCGCTGCGACCGCCGTAACCTCACTGGTTCTCAAGGACCAGACTGATGCGCTCATCATCCTGGGGATCGTCGTTCTGAGCGTGGGGCTCGGGTTTGTCAGCGAGTACCGATCCGTTCGGGCGATCGCAGATCTCCACGCACGGGTGCTCCACACGGCGCGAACCTGGCGTGACGGCCGCCTGACCGCCCTCGATGTGAGGATGCTGGTCCCGGGTGACGTCGTCGTGCTCGACGTCGGTGACATCGTTCCTGCGGACCTGCGATTGCTCGACACGCAGGTCTTGGAGTGCGATGAGGCGGTGCTGACGGGTGAGTCGGGGCCGGTCGAAAAGACGGCGACAGCCGCCGCGGTTGGTGCATCGTTCAGTCCGTCATCGTGCGCGCTGATGGGAACGGTGATCCGTGCCGGGACCGGCCGCGGCGTCGTGGTGCGGACCGGACCCGCGACCCAGCTCGGCCAGATTGCGACGCGCCTCGGCGAGCAGGTGCCGGAGACTGCGTTTCAACACGGCTTGCGTACCTTCTCGGGATTGTTGGTTTGGATCACCACGGTCGTGACAAGCGTCGTTTTCGTCGTCAACGCGCTCGTGCATCATTCGGTGGTCGAGTCAATCCTGTTTGCGTTGGCCATCGCGGTCAGTCTGACGCCCCAACTGCTGCCGGCGATCGTCACCGTGAGCCTGGCGACCGGGGCGCGCCGCATGGCTGCGCGCTCGGTCCTCGTCAAGCGCCTCGTGAGCATCGAGGATCTCGGCAATATGGTGGTACTGTTCACCGACAAGACGGGGACCCTGACCGAGGGCCACACGACATTCGCGGCGGCCCTCGACCCCAGCGGCGCTCCGTCCCCCGAAGTGCTGCGGCTGGGGTTGCTCTGCTCCACCGCGTCCGCGGCCGGGGATGGCGTCGTGGCGGGTGGCGCGACCAGCGTGCTCGACGCGGCGCTCTGGGCGTCACCGGCGGCCCGGGATCTGGACTTCGGCCGGTGGCGGCGCATCGCCGACGCACCGTTCGACTACGAGCGCCGCCTTATGTCCGTGTTGGTGGACGACGGGACCCGTCGCCGGCTCATTACGAAGGGCGCGCCGGAGTCGGTGCTCACGCGGTGTGCCGAGCGGCCGCCCGCGCTCGAGGCGCTGCTCACGGCGCAGTTCGCCGCCGGTGCGCGCGTCGTCGCGGTCGCGACCCGCGAGGCTCCTGAGCTCCAAGCGATCACCCCGGCCGACGAACGCGATCTGACCCCGGCAGGCCTCCTCGTGTTCGCCGACCCGCCGAAAACGGATGCCGCCGCGTCGATCGACCGCCTCCAACGGCTCGGCATCACGGTCAAGATCGTCACGGGCGACAACGAGCTCGTCGCCAAAAAGATCTGCGACGACCTGGGGATCGCGATTGGCGGAACCCTGACCGGGACGGCGCTGGCGCAGATGAGCGATCTGCAACTCACCGCCGCGCTGGCGACGACATCCATCTTTGCACGTGTCTCCCCCGAGCAGAAGGCGAAGCTCATCCGCCTACAGCGCAAGACCGGTGTCGACGTGGGATTCCTCGGCGACGGCGTCAACGACGCGGTCGCCCTCCATGACGCGGACGTCGGGATCTCCGTGGAATCCGCGACGGACGTGGCCAAGGATGCCGCGGACATCGTCCTGGTGACGAAGGATCTCGGGCTGCTCGCCGACGGCGTCGCCGAGGGCCGGCGCATCTTCGCCAACACGATCAAGTACCTCGTGATGGGGACGTCCTCGAACTTCGGCAACATGCTCAGCACGGCCGGCGGCTCGCTGTTCCTGCCGTTTCTGCCGCTGCTGCCGTCGCAGGTGTTGCTAGGTAACTTGCTCTACGACGGAAGTGAGATGACGATCCCGACCGATAACGTCGATGAGGAACAGCTGCGCCGACCCGCCCATTGGGACATGCGGCTGATCCGGCGCTTCATGTCGGTGTTCGGTCCCATCAACTCCCTCTTCGACTACTTGATCTTCGCCGTCATGCTGCTCGTGTTTCACGCCGGCCCGACGCTGTTCCGATCCGGGTACTTCGTCGAAACCTTCGTCACGCAGACGCTGATCATCTTCGCGCTCCGCACGCGCCGGGTGCCGTTCCTTCGCAGCCGGCCCAGCTGGCAACTGGCGGTCACGACGATCGGGGTCGCGATCGTCGGCGCCGGCCTGCCGTTCCTGCCGATTGGCGTGCCACTAGGGTTTGCTCCGTTGCCCCCGGCGTTTTTCGGCGTGCTCGCCGGGTTGATGATCGTCTACATCGTGCTCGTCGACGCTGCGAAGACATGGTTCTTTCGTACAATCGAGCCACGCCCCACGACCGGACCGGTCGCTCCCCCTCGCGAGCACCGGCGGGTGCGGCGCGTGCTGGCACGTTGGCGCCATCCCTATCGGGCCGTAGGGATAATCCCCCTTCGCTGAACGCCGCGAGGGTATCGGCGCCCAAGCCGACGGGATGACTCCGACGCGGACAGTTGCTTCCGGTCCTCTGGGAGTAAGATAGACCGATTGTCCCCTACCGGTCGGGCGACACGCTTCCCGGGGAAGTAGGAAGTGGGTCCGTTTACGACCACGGACGAAGAGACAGAAGACGCTGACTACCTCTCGGGGCGCTGAGTGATCGTTGAGCGATCAGCACTGTTCATCATCCCAGCCATTGCGGCCTCAAGGGCCCTGCGCGAAGGAGCCCGGATTACTTAGCCGCGGCCGGCATGAGGGCCGCCCGGAGTGTGAGCGCCGGGCAGGGTGCCGGGCGGCACCGTTGCAAGGCCTCTTTATGACGCTTGCATAGGAGCTTGCTTTGGTACTCACTTATCGCGACGCGGCTACACTTCACAAACACAAACCTCGTCTTGCTACTATGCCTTGGGTCAATGATGCTACAGTCGCAGGGGCCTAGATACCGGAGTCGTCGGTATCCGCGCACGGCAAGGCCAGCAACATTCACTCTGGCGTCTTAGAGTTCATGCTTCAGGACCGACGCGACTCCCGGGTTCGCTGTTTCAGCCGCCGCACTAGCAGTTGGTGGAGCCTCTCTTGTCACATCTTCAGAAGGTCAAGCATCCAGTACATCACCATTGCACACCACAACAGTGCTTTGAAGAATCCAATTACCCCGACCGAGATCGCGTTGCACGTTGCAGATAGTAAACGCGGGCACCGATGAACGCGATACTGCCGAAGCCGCCCGCCATCTTCCCGGCTTCGGTTTTAGGCTTGTGAGATGGCGGCGTCCCGATGCAAACCCCGGGTCTTCCATTACCGGACAATGCGCACGGAATACGATTCTCCGTCGGCTAGTTCCCGATCATCCTCCGTAGGATCGTTGCGCGGGATGCCATCGACGACAAAAACGTACCGGTATCGCCCCTGCGCGAGGGCCACGGAGATACTCCATGCACCGTCGGGGTCGCGTCGCAACCGATGCACCGACGAGTCCCAGCGGTTGAACGATCCAACGAGCACAACCGACCTAACATTGTCGGCGTGCCGCCGGTCCAGCGTGAATGTCACTTCCCGAAGCACTTGATGCGGCACCAACGTAGCCATGGCCATCACCTACCAACCACGCCCGTCATCTGGGTCGGTCCGGCGAAGTCGTTTCCCATGCCAAACCAGCCCGTTTCTGCGCTACACTCACCGGGTACGCGTCGCGATGGCCCGGCCTTGCCTAGCAGAGCAGCTCCGCTTCGTCTCCCGAAGGTGATACTGAAGCTGCCGGAAATTTATCTTAAAATTAATGATAACCTGCGAGACTCTTCCTCCGCCATCGGGCGAATAACCTATCCTGCTCGCGGCGTGAGTTCACCCGGAGGGGCAGGTGATCTTGGCCCCGATTCACCGTGTCGCCTCTTCCCTGGTCCTGTCACTCCCGTGTTGTCAGCAAGTCTCCACAAGACCGGGGGTACGGCCCTGTTACGAAGGGGCGCACGCAGGCGTGCAAAACGCACCTTTCATGCGGGGTAGTCCCTAGTCTGTGTCACGATCCCCCCCTTGCCGCGGACTCGCCTCGTTCGCAAAGGAGGGTAGGCTCCGAACCGCTACAAGGTCTAGTCTCGGCCCCCGATGGAGATGTCGGCCTCCGGTCCACGAGGGGATGAACGCGTCGGGCCAGCCGGGTGCGACAATGCCTGCAACGCCGCATCTACTGACTGGAAGATGCGAAACACGTTTTGCAGGGACAAGACTGAGAAAATTCGCGACAAGCTCCGCGACGTAACGACCACGGCCATCGTCGTGTGACGCCGCGCCGCCTGTTCGTGTACCCGCACTAGCATGTTGAGGCCGGTGCTGTCCATGTAGGAGGTCTCCGCAAGGTCCACGACGACGGTCCGGCTATCGCTGAGAGCGCGGCCCAGCATCTCTTCGACGAGGTGAACGTTATTCAGGTCGATCTCTCCGGATGCTCGGACGATGCTCGCCCCGTTGCGTCGAGTGTATCGGCATTGAAGGAACGCGTCGGACTTGCCGTCGAGACGATCATCGGCCCGGACCGCCATCGTATCCTCCTGGGGCCACAGGGCCGAATCCATCAGCGGGGCGGGTTCCATGCCGGTGCCGCCGCATTGTGGACAAAGCATCACTCCCGCCGGGCCGGTGCCGCCGCGTACCGCGCCAACGCCCTTGCAGCGCGTACAGGCCTCATGCTCCTCGACGATCCGTCCCTTACGATAGAGTGCGTAGCCCACGGTTCACCTCCCCGAGTGAAGGTGGCAACGCAACGCGCCGGTCAGGCCGGATGATTTCCACCTCTTCCCACGTCTCGCTATTGCCAATGTGGAGGCGCACGTACCGCTGTCCCGTGTCCGGGTCAATCCATCTGGCGTTCCTCCCAAACCGGTCCCAGTTCTCAAGGAGCATTCGGACCATCGCGCACCTTCTTCCGATCTCGAAGCGTCTACGGTTTGAGTCCGACGTAGATCACGCGGCCCTGCTGCCGCAGGTCCAACTTTCCTTCTCGCGCGAGCCAACCTAGAGCCATATAGACAAGAGATTCGGGCATCGCTACCTCACGCCGCACGTTCGTCAGACGAACGTGCCCGCCGTGCTGGTGCAGAACGTGCCAAATCTTGCCCGCCGCCGCGCCGATGGCATGCACGGTCATTGTCTCTGGCGATGCAGCGGGCGCACCCTTGGTCGGCCCCATAGTATTCAGCGCCTCCCGTCCACCACTTGCAACGCAACTTCGACACTCGAAAAGACGGGGAGCACCTCATCGAGTTCTAGGGTGTCCAGAACGCGACGCACGATGCGTGACGGATTCGCGATGACCAAACGGAGGCTCGCCGTGACGGCGCGTTGTTGGCACCGAAGCAAGAGGCTGATGCCCTTACTGTCGACGTAGGTTAAGTCGTGGAAGTGTAGGATAACGGGCTTGCCCAAGTCAAAGGCAACGGCCAACGCGTCACCCAGGACATCGTGTGCGCCCAGGTCGGCCTCACCGGAGACATGCACGACTGTTGCGCCGTGGCGTTCTTCGAGGCGGCAATCGAGGATATTGCGCGCATCTGTATTGTTGTCGCCCGTGGCCTCTTGCCCCGGACTCATCGGCCTCCCCCCCTAGAGTTCTCCCCCCTAGCGAGGTGACCCGCTTCGGCGTGCAGCCGAAAGCAAGTAAAGCAAATAAAGCAAATAAAGCAAATAAAGCAAATAAAGAATACCTTCGTGACCCGATTTTTGTCAAGGGGGCTCTATGTTATAGATTTGGGGATATGTACGGAACAGAGGCGTCGGGGTGGTGATACTTCTTGGCCCGGGGTAGGAAGCGTACGGCGAACACCAAGGAAGTAGTCACGGCATCCGGGCGACTCATACCATCAGATGAGCGCCGTGGGCAGAAAGTCAGAGTGACCTTTCATCTTTCGGCAGAACTGATCAACGAAGTGCGAGACGTGGTCGTTGCGCTGTCGGGACCGCCAGATAGACTGATGCTATCAGACTTTGCAGAGAGTGCGTTGCGCAGGGAGGTGGCGCGGCTAAAGCGCATCCATCTCTCTGGCGGGGCGTTTGCGAAGCGAGCCCAAGGAGTCCGGCGCGGGCGCCCCATCAGATAACTGGTCATCGCATCTCTTCAGCGCGAACTAGTGCTTGCGCTTGTGTGTCATCGCCTCCCAGCGATGCCGCGTTTCATCGAGAAGGTCTTCTCTCACGTACAGGGACACTGAGGACGGCGCGGCGGATTCCGCAAACACCGCGTCGAGTTCCACGACGGTGCGAATCACGTGGTAGCCGGTGCCGCCGCGTAATCGGAGGAGCCATTCGACTTCGGCTGACTACGATACTGAGTCCGGCTGCTTTTTCCGCCTCTCTCATCACCCTCGCCTCATCGCTAGGGCTTACTGTATAAGGTTTGGAGCGCCCGGGGAGATTTGAACTCCCGACCCGCTGCTTAGAAGGCAGCCGCTCTATCCCCTGAGCTACGGGCGCGCAAAAAATCGCCGAAGTGAACGGTCCTGGGGCCAGCGTAGGTTCCTTACCTGGCGTCAACATACCCCGCAGGTTCCCATAGCAGAATGTACCACAGACCCTCCCCTTGTCCAAGGGCGACGACTCCCGAACCGCCGCGTCGGCAGTGCAACGCCGCCGACGCTTCGTCGAAGAGGCGATCACGTGGGAGGCAAGATGAGGCGCGGCGTGCTGGTGTTTGAACGACGAACCGTGGATGACGTCCCCTACGTGACGCGCAGCGCCCTCATCATTCCGCGAGCAACCTCGAGCTCATCCTCGTTCACGGTGTGCCCCATCCCTGGGTAGAGTCTGTCCGCCACGCTCCCTCCGAGTCGCCGAAGGACGGCGGCAGTGTGCAGGACCCGCGCTTTGGGAATGTGAGCATCGGCATCGCTGCACCCGAGAAACACCGGGGTGCCATCGAGCGAACCCGGATAGTCACGCGGTGTGCCGTCGGGGCCGATCAGTCCACCGCTCAACCCAACGACCCCGCCGTACCGTCGCGCGCGGCGCGCCGCGAACTCCAGCACAAGGCAGGCGCCCTGCGAGAAGCCCAAGAGGATCGTGCGCTCCGGCGTTAGACCGGATGCGGTGACGCGATCACACACGTTCCCCACCACCGCCAGCGCCGAGGTGAGCCACGGCTCGTTGCTCGCGATGGGGGCGAGGAAACTGTTGGGGTACCACGTCCCCCCGGCTGCCTGCGGCGCCATGTAGGCAAACCCGTCCTGGTTGAGGGCATCGGCGAGCGTGAGGATGCTCTCCGCCGTCGCGCCCCGCCCGTGCACCATCACCATGGCCGCCCGCGCGGCGCTGAGTGATTCACCGGCAGCGAACACCGGAGACCTGTGGTGAGGGTCCTGAGGCCGCCTCGGTGAATTCGACACTCGTCAACCGTCCCATCGAGGGGTCGTAAGCGGGGCCAGCGTCCGCTCGAGCTCCCGTCGATTCGCCTCCAGCCATGGTGGCAGCGTCAGCCGGTGCCCCAGATCGGCCGGCGCTTCGTCGACCTCGAACCCGGGACCGGCTGTCGCGAGCTCGACGATGTGCCCGTCTGGGTCGTTCGTGTAGATGCTCTTGAAGTAAATCCGATCCATTACGGGCGAGACACGCAACCCCGCCCCGATGAGTGTCTCGCGCCACGCGGCTTGGGTCGCGTCGTCGGCGACGGTGAGCGCAAAGTGGTGAGTCTGGCCGGCCCCCATCTGCGCCCGTCGTTCGAGGCGCGGGTCTCGCTCAAAATAGGTGACCACAGTGCCCGGCCGACCGTCTCCGACTCCCCAGTACCAGTGGGCCGAGCGAGGATCGTCGAAGTTCGCCGTCATCTTGACGCGCCGCATTCCGAGCTGTTCGCCAAAGAACGCGTGGGTGCGCTCGATGTTCGTGCCGATCGCGGTGATATGATGCATGCCTCGCCGAAGCGCCATGTCCGCCGTGATCTCGGGCACGGGCTCGGCCCAGGTTTCGGCCAGGATGCGCGCGGCGTCCCGGTTGCTTGCGATGAGCTCCGCCGGTGGGTCACGATGGTCGGTCCCGAGGCGATCTGCTGCCTCGTCCACGGTCCAGCCGGGCCCGAGGGTGGCGATCTCAATGATCGTTCCGTCCGGGTCGTTGAAATAGATCGATGTGAAATACCGACGGTCGAGTGGGCCCTTGACCGAGAGCCCGAGATCGGTCAACCGCCGCTTCCATCGCAACAAGCCGTCATAGTCCGCAACCGTGAGCGCGAAGTGATGCGTTCCTCCAATCCCCGGAGCCCCCCTGGAGGCTCCCTGCCATACAAAGAACGTCACGACAGAGCCCGGCCGCCCCCGTCCATCGCCGAAATACAGATGGTAGCTCCGCGGATCATCGAAATTCACCGTCTTCTTGATGAAGCGGAGCCCGAGCACCCGGGTGTAGAAATCCACGGTGCGCTGGGCGTCGGAACAAATGAGCGTGATGTGGTGCAGGCCCTCAATGCTCATCGTCGCATCCTCCCCGAGTGAGTGCCTCGACGCCGGTACGGGGTGGCCGAGCGTCGTCCTGCGTGTGCGGGGTCGCCCCGAGCGCGGCTCCCTCGGTGAACCCGGTGATTCGGTCTCGACCGGGGATCGCCCGCGGCACGGACGCTGCGGCCAACGCGCCAGCCCCAGCAACGCAGGCCCGAGAGGAAGCGTGCCTCGGACGCGTTGTGGCCATGATAGCGTGGAAGCGTTCGCAAAACAAGGCGCGGCGCTCGACCTCCGGACCGACGGCAGCCGCCGTCGTTTCCCGATCGTAGGACCCCTTGGTGTCGCGTCGAATGCCCCCCAGTGCCAGAGTGTGTCGCCGTTTGTATCTCGACCGTCTTCGACCATACGAGGTGCATCGCGTCGATGTCCGCGGACGACCAGCAGGGATCCGAGCGCGCCGCGACCGTGCCCGCCGAGCACCCGCCGGATGAGCTCGTCGAACCGCTGCCAGGCAATCTCGGCAAGGGGCTTGCGGGCACCCTTCAGGACGGCGAGCTCGTCGAGACGGCCGCCCGCACGTCCACGGGGGAGGCCCTGGTCGTAACCGACCGCCGCGTCCTCATCCTCAAAGCCGGGTTCGTCACCGGCGCCGGACTGTTCGGCGTGCGCGCGCGGTCGATCCCGTACTCGCGCATCGCGGCCGTGGACCTGCGGCTCGCGTTGCTCGGCGGGCACCTCAAGGTGGTCACCACCGGACTGCCGCGTCCCGCCGATGCGACATCGTTCAAGTTCAACAACGACGAGAACGGGGTCAGCTTCGGCCCACGGCGGAAGCCCTACATGCAGCGCGTCGCGGCGATCATCGTGGACAAGGTACGTGGTACCCAGGTCGCGCCGGGTCCCGAGCCGCCCGGCGACCTTGCGGCGCAGCTCGCCGAGCTCGCACGGGTCCGAGACGAGGGCGTGTTGACGGACGCGGAGTTTGAGCAGGTCAAGACGAGGCTCGTCCGAGGTCACTAGACTGTACTGATTGGATGTAGTGTTGACACTTGGAGGGGTACCTCCCGTGACAGCAAGAGGGTCACAGTCCAACCTCCGAATACTCCAACCGAGACCTGGCGGGTTTCGGAAGGAGGGAGACGGACGTGACCCTCGAGGACAGCGTTCGCCATCATCGGCTCATGCTCATGCAACGC
>DATGJN010000114.1:12500-64029 GCA_035295165.1 bacterium | reverse complement strand
GGGCGACCGCGGGGACAAAAGGCGTCTGGGACCAGAGCCCCGACAGGCAGCGGGCGACGTGGCGGATACCCCGTCCCCACGGCGCCATCGGCGGACCGTGTGCCCGCCGCTGCTCGCTCGTGCCGTTCCCCACGCCCAGCGCGCCCGCACGGTCGGACCCCGACAGGGGTGGAGTACATCGAGCCGCGCGCGCGGCGGCGGAACGGGGTGGCGCGAGATCGTCGTCGGGTCCAACCCTGTCGCTGCACGCCCGCAGACGTCGTGCGCCTGCCGGCTCGTGTAGGGCATTACGGAGGCACAGACATGTGTGGAATCATGGGGTACATCGGTGAACGCCCGGCGGTCCCGGTGCTGCTGGACGGGCTTCGCCGGCTGGAGTATCGCGGGTATGACTCCGCGGGCGTCGCGGTCATGAACGGCGGGTCTGTCGAGGTGCGCAAGGCGGCGGGCAAGCTCGCGCGCCTGGCGGAGATCATGGAACGGTCGCCGGTGCACGGCGCGCTCGGAATCGGGCACACACGGTGGGCGACGCACGGTCATCCGTCGGATGAGAACGCGCATCCCCACGCGGACTGCCGGGGCCGGATCGTCGTGATTCACAATGGCATCATCGAGAACTTCCTGGAGCTGAAGGAGGAGTTGCTGGCGCGCGGCCACCGGTTCCACTCTGAGACGGACACCGAGGTGCTCGCGCACCTCATCGAGGAGACCTACCGGGGCGACCTTCCGTCCGCAGTCGAGCAGGCGGTGGATCGCGCGCGGGGCGCCTACGCGCTCGTCGTCCTCTCGGCAGACGAGCCCGACAAGATCGTCGCCGTGCGTCGGATCAGCCCGCTGATCGTCGGGCTCGGGCGGGGCGAGATGCTGCTCGCGTCCGACATTCCCGCGCTGCTCCCCTACACGCGCGACGTGCTCGTGATCGAAGATGGAGAGATGGCCGTGCTGACACGCGCCGGGGTGACGCTCACCCGCATCGGCGGCGGCGCCATCATACGCGAGCCGATGCGCGTGGAGTGGGACGCGGACGCCGCGGAGAAAGGCGGATACGCCCACTTCATGCTCAAGGAGATCCACGAACAGCCGCGGGCGCTTCAGGAGACGATGATGGGGCGTCTGCCGGACGACCGGGCGGTCGCGCTGGACGGGGTCGCGCTTCCCCCGGACGTCGCGCGCGCGTTGGACAAGGTGTGGCTCGTGGCGTGCGGGACCGCCTACCACGCCGGGCTCGTCGGTCGGGCCCTGCTCGAACGCCTGGCGCTGATCCCGGCGGAGGCGGACCTCGGGAGCGAGTTCCGCTACCGGCACCCGCTCGTGGGGCGCCGAGCGTTGGCGGTGGCGATCAGTCAGTCCGGGGAGACCGCGGACACGATCGCGGCCTCCCGCGAGGGGCGCGCGCACGGCGCGCGGACCCTTGCCGTCGCAAACGTCATCGGCAGCACGCTCCCGCGCGAAGCCGACGATGTACTCTACACCCGGGCGGGGCCCGAGATCGCCGTGTGCTCGACCAAAGCCTACCTGACGCAACTCGCGGCGTTGACGATGCTGTCGGTGCACCTGGGGCAGGCCCGGGGCACGCTCGAGCCGGCCCGGGGCACGGCGTTGATCCGCGGGCTTCGCGCGCTGCCCTCGCTCGCGCAGTCGGTGTTGCGGCGCGAGCCGGAGATCGTCGCACTCGCGGAGCGTCTGTACACGACCGAGGACGTCTTCTTCATCGGCCGGGGGCTCGACTACTACGTTGCGATGGAAGGGTCGCTCAAGTTCAAGGAGATCAGCTACATCCACTCGGAGGCGCTCGCGGGCGGCGAGCTGAAACACGGAACGCTCGCGCTCGTCACGCCGGGGGTGGTCGTCGTGGCGCTCGCCACCCAGCCGGATCTGCTGGATAAGACCGTCAGCAACATCCAGCAGGTGCGCGCGCGTGGGGCGGATGTGATCGGGGTCGCGACGGCCGACACCGCCGATGCCCTCCGGCCGCACGTGAACACCCTGCTCGACGTGCCCGCGACGGACCCGCTGCTCGCCCCGGTGCTGTCCGTCATCCCGCTGCAGTTGTTCGCCTACCACGTCGCGCGGCTCCGCGGGAACGACGTGGATCAACCGCGGAACCTCGCGAAGAGCGTGACGGTCGAATGAGAATCCTCGTGACCGGTGGAGCGGGATTTGTCGGGTCGCACGTCGCGGAGGCGTACCGCGACGCGGGCCACCACGTCGCGGTCGTGGACGTGTTGAGCGGCGGCCGGCGCAACAACACGCCGCCGGGGGTGATGTTCTATCGCATGGACATCCGGCGGCCCGAGCTCGCGGAGGTCTTCCGGGAGGAGCGCCCCGAGGTCGTATCGCACCACGCCGCCGAGGCGAACGTCCGCGCGTCGATCGCCAACCCGGTCGCGGACGCGGAGACCAACGTGCTGGGGACGCTGCGGGTGCTCGAGCTGGCGGCCCGCCATCACGTGTCCCAGATCATTTTCTCGTCCACGGCCGGCGCGCTGTACGGTGAGCCGGCGCGGCTGCCGGTGGACGAGGACGATCCGATCCTGCCGACGTCGCCGTACGGATTCCACAAGTACCTTGGGGAGCAATACCTCGGGTACTACCGGCGCATGCCGGGGCTGAACACGACGGTGCTGCGCTACGGCAACGTCTACGGACCGCGCCAGGATCCCCAGACCGAGGCCGGCGTCATCGCGATCTTCACCGAGGCGTTGCTCGCGGGACGGCGTCCCACGATCTTCGGCGACGGGACGCAGGTGCGCGACTTCGTGTACGCGGGCGACGTCGCGGAGGCGAACCTCCGCGCGATCGGGCGGCACATCGACCAGCCGATGCACATCGCAACCGGCGTCGGCACCTCGGTCAACGAGCTCGCGTGGCAGCTCCGGGTGCTCACCGGGGCATCGGTCGAACCGGAGCACGGCCCGGCCGTCTCCGGCGAGGTGCACAAGATCGTGCTGTCGCCCGCGCGCGCCGCGCGCGTCCTTGGGTGGCGGCCGAGCGTCTCGCTGGAGGAAGGGCTTCGGCGCACCGTCGAATGGTTTCGACAGCAGGGTTCCGCGGGCGCCGCCGGCGCGTGAGGTGGTGCGGCCGGGGGCGCGGGGGAGGATGGCCGTCGTGATCGACAAGGAGTTGCTCGAGATTCTGGCGTGCCCGGTGTGCAAGGCGCCGGTGATCGAGCAGGCGGAGCGGCTCGTCTGCACCAAGTGCGGACGGCGATATCCGATCCGGGACGGCATCGCGGTGATGCTCGTCGACGAGGCGGAGCCGGGTGCGGCCGAGCCGCGTACGCCGTAGTGCCGCACCGCCGATGATCTGCGCGGTGGGATTGGACGTCGTGGAGGTGCCCCGGGTCGAGCGTGTGATCGCTCGGTGGGGCGAGGCGTTTCTCGGTCGGGTATTCACCGCGGCCGAGCTCCGTCACGTCGGTGCGTCCCCCAGTGTGGCGCAGCGGCTGGCCGGTCGGTTCGCGGCCAAGGAGGCCGTGATGAAAGCGCTCGGCACCGGGTGGCGGGGTGTGGCGTGGCGCGAGATCGAGATCGAGAACGACGCGCTCGGCAACCCGCTCGTGCGGCTCACCGGCCGGGCGGCGGAGGCGGCGTTACGGCGCGGCATCGGCTCCTGGGCCGTCTCGATCTCCCACACCCGTGACCTGGCGACCGCCGTTGTCATCGCCGAGTGCCCGGGGTGAGCTCGTGGCGGTGACGCGCGACGCGACCCGGGCTGCCGGAACGCGGGGGCGCGAGTGAAACTCCCGACGCCGGCAGAGATGGCGGCGCTCGAGCGGCACGCCCAAGACGCGTTCGGCATCTCCGTGGCGGCACTGATGGACCGCGCCGGCGCGTGCACGGCGGAGGTCGCGCGGCGTCTGCTGCGCCCGCGCGGCGGGCGCCGCGTCGTCGTGCTGGCCGGCAGGGGCAACAACGGCGGCGACGGGTTCGTCGCCGCGCGCGACCTCGCGGCGGATCTCACGGTCACGGTCGTGCTCGCCGCGCCCGAAGAGGAGGTGCGGGGCGAGGCTGCGGTCCGGCTGCGCGCGCTCCGAGCGCGGCGCGTCCCGGTGCACGACGCCGCGTCGCTCGACGACCTGGCACTCGGTCGCATCCTCGGGGCGGCCGACCTGCTGGTCGATGCGATCTTCGGTACCGGATTCCGGGGACCCGCGGCGGGCGAGCCCGCTCGACTGATCGAGGCCGCGAACCGTTCGGGCGTCTCGATTCTCGCGGTGGACGTGCCGTCCGGCATCGACGCCGCGACGGGCCGGGCGGACCCGCCGTGCGTCCGAGCGGTCGCGACGGTGACCATGGGGTTGCCCAAGGTGGGCCTGATGCAGTACCCCGCCGCTGCCTGCGCAGGCTCCGTGGTCGTCGCCGACATCGGCATGCCGCCGTCGCTTACGGAGGCGGCGCCGATCGCTACCGCGCTTGCGACCGCAGCGTGGGTGGAGCGCACGATCCCCCGCCGGCCGGCGGACGGCCAGAAGGGCCAGTTCGGCCGGGTCGCGCTCGTCGCGGGCGCCCGCGGGTTTGTGGGCGCGTCGATCTTGGCGGCCCGCGGCGCGATTCGCGCCGGCGCGGGCCTCGTGACCATAGCGTTGCCCGCGTCCCTCGCCGCCGTTCCGGCCGGCTCGCTGCCTGAGGCGATGACGCACCCGCTTCCCGAGACGCCGGACGGGACGATCGCCGAACGCGCCGTGGAGACCGTGCTGGAGCTCGTCGAGGCCTCCTCCGCCGTGGCCGTCGGGCCGGGGCTCACGATGCACCCCGAGGCGGTGGCATTTGTGCGCCGGCTGCTCCCCCGACTCGGGCGCCCAGCGGTGCTGGACGCCGACGCCTTGAACGCGCTCGCCGGCGAGCCGCAGCGGCTGCGAGAGGCGGCGGGGCCCGTGGTGATCACGCCGCACCCCGGAGAGATGGCGCGCCTGCTCGGATGCGGGATCCCGGACGTGCAGCGGGACCGTGTGGAGACCGCGCGGTCCGCCGCCCGGTCGTTCGGGGTCACGGTCGTGCTCAAGGGCGCGCGGACCGTGGTCGCCGAGCCCGGCGGCGCGGCGCGGATCATCCCGACCGGCAACGCGGCGATGGCGACCGGCGGCATGGGGGACGTGCTCACCGGCGCGGCCGCGGCGCTGCTGGCCGCCGGGCTGCCGCCGTTCGAGGCCGCGGCCTGCGCGGCCTATCTCCACGGGCTGGCCGGCGATCTGGCCGCCTCCGGGGAACTGGGACTCCTCGCGCACGAGGTGGCCGACGCGATTCCCCGTGCGCTCGTCCGTGTGCGCACGGGCGACGTCGACGATGGGCTCCGGACCGTCTCCTGACCGCCCGCCGCCGCGCGGGACGTCGCCCCGGACCGAGGTCCCGAGACCGACGCGCGCGGCGTGGGCGGAGATCGACCTCGATGCGGTGCGCGAGAATCTCCGCGCTCTCCGCGGCGTGGCGGCACCGGCGCGCATGCTCGCGGTCGTCAAGGCCGACGCGTACGGTCACGGTGCCGTGCAGGTCGCGCGCGCAGCGGTGGGGGCCGGCGCGTGGGGGCTCGGCGTCGCCACGGTGGACGAGGGGATCGAGCTGCGCCGCGCGGGGATCGCGGCGCCCGTGCTGGTGCTGGGCTCGATCCGGCCCGAGGAAGCGGAGGCGGCGGTCGCGCATGAGCTGCGTCTGACGGTCTCGGAGACGACCGTCGCGCTCGCCGCGAGCCGTGCGGCCGCCACCGTCGGGCGGGTCGCGCATCTACACCTGAAGGTCGACACCGGGATGGGGCGGCTCGGCGTTGCGCCGGAGGACGCGGCCCCGCTTGCGACCCGCGTCACGGCACTCCCGCACGTGGCCCTGGAGGGCTGCTTCACCCACTTTGCCAGCGCCGACGAGGTCGATCTCGCGTCCGCGTCTGGGCAATTGGCGGTGTTCCGCGGGGTGCTCGAGGGACTCGAACGCGCGGGCGTGCGCCCCGCGTTCCGGCACGCGGCCAACAGCGCGGCGACCCTCGCGATGCCGGCGTCGCGCCTCGATCTCGTGCGCTGCGGGATCGCGCTCTACGGAATTCCACCGGCGCCGCATCTCGCGGGGCGGGTCGCCCTGCGCCCGGTGATGCGCTTGTGCGCGCGGATCGTGTACCGCAAGCGCGTGCCGGCCGGCACGCCGGTCGGTTATGGCCACACGCACCGCACCTCGCGCGAAACGACGCTGGTGACGCTCCCCGTCGGCTACGCCGACGGCTACCCGCGGCTCGCCGGCGACGGATGTACCGTGCTGCTCGCCGGCCGGTGCGCGCCCATCGTCGGCCGCATCAGCATGGATCAGATGACCGTGGACGCGGGCGACGCGCCCGCTGAACCGGGCGACGAGGTCGAGCTCTGGGGCCCCGCCGTGCCGGTCGAGGTTGTGGCGCGGGCGGCTCGGACGATCTCGTACGAGGTGCTGGCGCGGACGTCGCGCCGGGTTCCCCGGGTCTTCCTCGAACAGGGGCGCGTGTGCGCGGTGCGGACGCTGTGCGGGGACCAATGACGACAGAAGAGCCACGACCGTCGCGGCCCGCCTCGCTTGGCGGCGCCCGACCGCGGCGCCGCGTCACGGGCGCATGGACGTGACGACCCCGCAGTTCCGTCCGCTCGGAGATGCGGGGCTCGTCGTCGAGTTCGGCGGCGACGAGATCTCCGATGCGGCAAACGCCGCCGTGCTTGCACTCCGGCGGGAACTCGACGCGCGCCCGCCGGCGGGGGTGCGGGAGACGGTGCCGACGTACCGCTCGCTGCTCGTGGTGTACGATCCGGCGTCCACGTCAGCGTCGGAGGTCCGCACCGCCGTCACGGAGCGGTTGCGCGAAGCCGACCTGATGCACCTGCCCGCGGGGCGCCTGATCGAGATCCCGACGGCGTATGGCGGCGTCCACGGGCCCGATCTCGCGGGCGTGGCCGCGGAGACCGGACTGTCGGAGGCCCAGGTTGTGGCGGTGCACACCGGCGCCGAGTACCGAGTCTACATGCTGGGGTTTTCGCCTGGATTCCCCTACATGGGCACGCTGCCCCCTCCGATTCGCGTGCCGCGGCTCCCGTCGCCGCGCACCAGGGTGCCCGTACGTTCCGTCGCGATGGCGGGTCAGCAGACCGGTGTGTACCCGACGGATAGCCCGGGCGGATGGCGGTTGATCGGCCGGACGCCGCTGAGGATCTATGATCCGTTGCGCTCGGAACCGTTCCTGCTCGACGCCGGAGACCGGGTGCGCTATGCGGCGATCTCTGCCGAGGAGTACGAACAGCGGGCACCGGTCGACGAGTCCACACTGCCGGCGGTGATCCCATCCCGGCCGGACTTCGTCGCCGAGCACGGAGGGCTCCTCACCACGATCCAGGATCTCGGACGTCCCGGATATCGGCGCTTCGGGATGCCCCAGAGCGGCGCGATGGACCCGCTCGCGCTGCGGATCGTCAACCTGCTGCTGGGAAACCCGCCGGGCGCGGCTGCGGTGGAGGTCACGTTCCCAGGGCCTCGTCTCATCGCGCTCCATCGCACCACGATCGCGATTGGGGGGGCCGATCTCGCGCCGCTCGTGAACGGGCGAGACGCGCCGATGTGGTGCGCTGTGGCGCTCGCCGAGGGCGACGTGCTCTCGTTTGGCGCGCCGCGCACCGGGCTGTGGGGGTACGTGGCGATGCCCGGTGGCGTGGACGTGTCCCCGGTGTTGGGCAGCCGGGCCACCTATGTTCGCGGCGGGATCGGCGGCTACGGCGGACGGCGGCTCCGCGGCGGCGATCGCCTCGCCGCGTCGCGCCGGGCGCCTGCCGCATCGTTGCGGCTCGCCGGACCGCATGCGCCCCGGATCGGCGGCGACGCCGAGGTGCGCGTCGTAATGGGTCCCCAGGAGGACTACTTCACCCCGGAGGCGGTCGCGGCGTTCCTTGCCGAGGAGTACCACCTGAGCTACGAGGTGGACCGGGTGGGGTATCGGCTCGACGGCCCACGCCTTTCGCACCGGGCCCGCGTCGAGCTGCTGTCCGACGGGCTGCTCCCCGGAG
The DNA here is from genome assembly GCA_035295165.1 of bacterium. Taxonomy (NCBI): domain Bacteria; species bacterium. Next base: position 56,027 of record DATGJN010000114.1, on the reverse strand, counting down.
CGATCCAGGTGCCCGCCGGCGGCCAGCCGATCGTCATCATGGCCGACGGTCCAACGGCGGGCGGCTACCCGAAGATCGCCGCGGTCGTGCGTCGGGATCTGCGCCTCTTGGCCCAGCTGCCTCGCGGCACGCCGCTGCGGTTTCGCGCCGTCGATTGGGAGACGTCGCGCCGGGCGTCGCAGGACGAGGCGGCGTACCTCGCGTCGCTTCGTTTTGAGCGCGCGTGAACGATGAGCCGTCCGGCTTGACGTGGCGCTGTTCCCGGTGAGACTATGGTGTAGTCTACTACTCCTTGTCCGCAAACGGGGTGGCGTCGTGGCGAGAACACTCGAGGATCTTGTAACGGTGAGGGAGGTCGCGCGGGAGTGTCACCGGACCGCCGAGACCATCCGCCGGTGGATCTGGAACGGGAAGCTGCCGGCCAGCAAACTGGGCAACCAGCTCTTCGTCAAGCGGGATGACCTGGCGCGCGTCAGTCGCGATAAGGCGCGGCGCGTTCCTGGGGGGACCGCGGGGACCGCGGAGAAGCGCGGCTATCCGAACCAGTTGGTCGTACTCAGGCGGGCCCGCGCTGTGCGGGACCGCATCCGTCGGCGTGTCGGCGGAACGGTCGATGTGCTGACGGCCCTTGATCGGTCCAGGGAGCGCCATCCGTAGATGGCGGGCCGAGTATGCATCGACGCCAGCATCGCGCTCATGCTGCTGCTTCCGCACGACCTCACAACGCAAGCGGACGCGCTCTGGAGCCTGTGGACGAGAGAGGGCGTCGACCGGGTGACGGCGCCTCTGTTTTTTGCCGAAGTGACCTCGGTCCTGCGGGAGCACGTGTACCGCGGAATCCTCAGCAACAGCGATGGGGACCAGGCGTTCGCCGTGTTTACGAGCCTGCGGATTCGAGGCATCTCATCCACGGGGCTCCAACCGCAGGCTTGGTCACTCGCCAAAGCCTACAATCGCCCGAGAGCCTACGACGCGCAGTACCTAGCCGTGGCGGCGATGTTGGGATGCGAGATGTGGACGGCGGACCGACGGCTGGTGAACGCCGTCAACGCTCCGTGGATCAGGTGGGTAGGCGACCACCGGTGAACCCGCGGCGATAGTGCCCGCGAGACCGCGGACGCGCGCCTTTTGACTTCCCGTTGGTTCGCATTGTACAGTGTGAGCGTGCGTGACGTCATCTCCGGGGGAGCGCCCGTGGCTATGCAACGTCCGCGGATCGGTGTCGTTGGAGCAACACGGACCGATCGGGAGCGCGACTCGTTTCGCGCGTACGTCGAGGCGGTGGAAGCCGCTGGCGGCGAAGCCGTCCCGGTGCTCCCCGGCGCGTCGCCTCAGCGGGCGCTAGACGATCTCGATGGGGTGCTGCTGACCGGTGGGCCCGATGTCACGCCCGAGGCGTACGGTGAGGCTACGCGGCCGGAGATGTCCGTGACGGCCGATCCTGAGCGCGACGCGCTCGAACTCCCGCTCGCGCGCGAGGCCGTCCGGCAGGACCTGCCCGTGTTCGCGATCTGCCGCGGCATCCAGACGCTCAATGTCGCGCTCGGGGGCACGCTGATCCAGGACGTGGACGTGGAGCGAACCGGTCGCCAGCAGTGGAGTCACGAACAGCGGAAGTCTCAACCCGACGCACCGCTCCACGCGGCACTGCACGAGATCGCGATTGCGCCCGGTACCCGCCTGCGCGACCTTGCGGGCGCCGACACGCTCGGGGTGAACACGTTTCATCATCAGGCCCTGAAGGACGTGGCCCCGGAACTGGTCGTGACCGCCCGCTCGATCGAGACGCAGGACGCGCCGCTGATCGAGGCCGTCGAGGCGCCGCAGCACCGGTTCGTCGTGGGCGTGCAGTGGCACCCGGAGCGCATGTGGCGCCAGGACGCGACGTGCGCACGGTTGTTCCGGGCGCTCGTGCGAGCGGCTGCGGAGACGTCCCGTCACCGGGCGGCGTCGGCTCCGGCTTCGGGCGCGGGGTCGCCGGAGCGGAGCGCCGTCCCGGGAACGCGCATTGGCTAGAGCGCCGCTGGTGCAGGTCACCCGCGGCACCGCGCGGGAGAGCCTGCACCGGGGAGCGGTGGCGGTCGTGGACTGCGCCGGCCGGCTCCGCTACCGGGCTGGCGACCCGGAGATGGAACTCTTTCTTCGCTCCTCGGCAAAGCCGCTGCAGGCCATCCCCTTGGTCGAATCCGGGGCGGCAGAGACGTTCGGGTTCGGCGAGGAGGAGGTCGCGGTGACGTGCGGCTCTCACTCGGCAGAGCCGGAGCATCTTGCGGCCGTCCGATCGATTCTCGACAAGGCCGGACTGGACGAGGGCGCACTGCAGTGCGGCGTCCACCCGCCGCTCGGCGCCGCGCAGGCCGCGGCGCTCGAGCGCGCCGGCCGGGCGCCCACGGCGCTCCACCATAACTGCTCGGGCAAGCACGCGGGGATGCTCGCGACGTGCCGGGCGCGCGGCTGGCCGGTGGAGACGTATCGGGCGCCCGAGCACCCCGTGCAGCGCGAGATCGCCAGGATCGTGGGCGAGTTCTGCGGGGTGCCGAGCGACGCCCTGGCCACCGGCACCGACGGGTGCGGCGTGCCGACGTTCCACCTCACCGTCTGGCAGACCGCGCTCGCGTTCGCCCGGCTCGCCGATCCGTCGGACCTGGGGCCTCGGCGGTCCGCCGCGGCGGCGCGCCTTGCGCGCGTGATGGTCGCCCATCCGCGCATGGTGGCCGGCACCGGCCGCTTGGACACGGTCCTGATGGAGGCGCTCCCCGGCCGGCTCGTCGCGAAGGAGGGCGCCGAGGGCGTGTCTGGGATCGGGCTCCTCGACCGCGGCTGGGGGATCGGCGTCAAGATCGAGGACGGCAGCCGGCGCGGGTTGGGAGCGGTGGTCTTGGAGACGCTTCGGCAGCTCGAGTTCGTGAGCGCGTCGGACCTGGACGCGCTCGCGGCGCACTACCGGCCGGAGATCCGCGGCACCGATGGACGGGTGGTCGGCGAGATGCGGGCGGTGTTCACGCTCGAGAAGGTGTCCTAGCAGCGAGCGCGTATTCCAGGACGCTGGCCCGATACGGCGTCCCCAAGGGGGGAGTCCATGAAGGTCTTCATCTCCGCGGACATGGAAGGCACGGCCGGTGTGACCGACTGGGAACAGGTCATGGCGAAACACCCCGAGTATGCCCGGTTCCGGCGGTTGATGACCGAGGAGGTCAACGCGGCGGCGCTCGGCGCGATCGAGGGCGGGGCCAAGGAGATCGTCGTCAACGACTCCCACGCCGACATGCGGAACATCCTGATCGAGGAGCTGCATCCGCAGGTCCAGCTCATCAGCGGGAGCCCGAAGCCCTACAGCATGATGCAGGGGATCGACGCGTCGTTCGACGCCGTGTTCTTCACCGGGTACCACGGCATTGCCGGCACGGCCAACGCGATCCTGGACCATTCGTTCAGCAGCGCGTCGGTGCGGCAGATCAAGCTCGGTAATCTCGTGGTCGGCGAGCCCGGGATGAACGCGGCGCTGGCCGGGTTCTTCAAGGTGCCGGTGGCGCTCGTGACCGGCGACGGCACGGCGGTGGCGCAGGTCAAGAAGCTGATCCCGCAGGTGGAGGCCGTGGCGGTGAAGGAGGCGATCGGGCGCGTGGCCGCGCGGTCGTACCAGCCGGTCGAGGCGCGCCGCCGGATCAAGGACGGCGCCCTGCGCGCGCTCAAGCGCGTGAAAGATCTCAAGCCGTTCGTCATCCCGCGGCCGGTGGCGCTCGAGATCGAGTGGCACTACACGGGGATGGCGGACCGGTGCATGTTGATCCCGGGCGTGACGCGCGTCAACGCCCGCGCCATCGGGTTCAAGGCCAAGGACGCCGAGCAGGCCTACACCGTGACGATCGCGTGCCTCGTGATGGCGCGGTCCACCCTATAGGAGGCCCGCACGGCCGGTTCCGAGCGCGATGCGTCCCGCCCCGCTCCGGAGAGCGCCGGCGGGGCCGCGGGCTCCCGGGATCCCGACAGCGCCCGATTCGCCGATCTCGCCGCGGCGCTGGACGAGGTGCGCGCGACGCCGAGCACGCTGGCGAAGACGGATCGGTTGAGCCGGTACCTCGCCACGCTCGCCGCCGACGACCTCCGGCGGGCGTGCACGTTTCTCAGCGGGGCCCCGTTCCCCCACGGTGACGCCCGGCGGCTCGGCGTCGGATGGGTGGCGATCGGCCGCGTGCTCCGGGAGTTGGTGCACGCCCCCGACGCGGAGTTCCACGCGACGTACCGTGCGCACGGGGATCTCGGCGACGCCGCGGCGACGCTGCTGCGGCGCTATCCGCCGCCGCCCGCGCTGTTCTCCGCGCCGCTCACGCTCGCCGACGTCGCCCGCGCGTTCGCCGCGATCGCGTCCGCCCAGGGCGCGGCCTCGAGGAGGGCGAAGACGGCCGCGCTCCGCGGGCTGTTGCAAGGGTCGACGCCGCGGGAGGCCGCCTACCTCGTCAAGATCATGACCTCGGACATGCGGGTCGGGTTGCGCGAGGGGTTGCTGCTGCCGGCGATCGCCGCGGCGTTCGGACGGGACGCCGCCGACGTACGCAGGGCGGCGCTCCTCGTCGCGGAGCCCGGTGAGATCGCGGTCCGCGCGCGGGCTGGCACGCTCGGGGCGGTGGCGATCGAGCCCGGGCGCCCGTTCCGGTTCATGCTGGCGAGCCCCGTGGCCGCACCCGCCGAGGCGTTCGACGCCGCGTCGCCGATCCTGTGGGTCGAGGACAAGTACGATGGGATCCGGGTGCAGGTCCACCGAACCGCCGCCCGGGTCGTGATCCTGTCGAGGACGCTCGACGATGTGACCCCCGCGTTCCCTGAGCTCACGGGGCCGCTCGGATCGCTCAGCGCCGACTACATCCTGGACGGCGAGGTGGTCGCATGGCGGGGGACGCGCCCGCTGGGGTTCTTCCGGCTCCAGCAGCGCCTCCAGCGGCGGGATCCCCGCGCGCTCCTGGACGAGATCCCCGTGGCGCTCTTCGCGTTCGACCTCCTGCATCGCGACGGCCGCAACCTCATTGACGCCCCGCTGTCCGAGCGGCGGGCGGCGCTCGAAGCACTCGTGCCGCGGCAGGGTGGCGTGCGCCTGAGCGCCGGGGAGCTGGCGCGGACGCCCGAGGACCTCGAGACGAGATTTCAGGAGGCGCGCGCCGCGGGCAACGAGGGGATCGTGATGAAGCGCCCCGACTCGCCGTACCAGCCGGGCCGCCGCGGTCGGCTGTGGACGAAATGGAAGCCGGGGGTGGGGACGCTCGACGTCGTGGTCGTCGCCGCCGAGTACGGCCACGGCAAACGCGCGGGCGTGCTCTCGGATTACACGTTCGCGGTGCGCGATGGAGCGCGCCTCGCCACGATCGGCAAGGCGTACTCCGGACTGACGGACCAGGAGATCGCCCGACTCAGCGCGTGGTTCCAGGCGCACACGCGGCGCGATCTCGGTGCGGTCCGTCTCGTGGAGCCCGCGATCGTGCTCGAAGTCGCGTTCGACGCGGTCACGAAGAGCGAGCGACACGACTCCGGCTTCGCCCTGCGCTTCCCGCGCATCGTCAGGATTCGCGACGACAAGCCGCGGGAAGAGATCAACACGCTGGCCGACGTCCGGGCGCTCCACGCGCGGTTGGCCCGGCACGCGGCCGGGATCCCGGACGATGGGCCGGCCGGGTAACGTCACCGTCACGTGGACTCCCGCGGCGCGGCGGCGGACAGGAGGCGCCTCCGGGGGCGTAGAACAGCACCCCATGTCCCCGCGGGTGCGCCTTGGGGCGGTGCTGTCGCTGTTCGCGACGCTGCTGGCGTTCGGGTTCGCGGTGTGGGCCGGGATCGGCGCGCCGCCGGCGGCCGGCGCGTCCGGCGGCGCCGTGGTCGACGTGGTCCAGCTCGACGGCATCGTCGGCCCCGCGACGGCGCGGTACGTGCTGCGCGGCCTCCGCCAGGCGTCGCAGGACGGCGCCCAGGCGCTCATCATCGAGATGGACACCCCCGGCGGCCTGCTCACTTCCATGGAAGACATCGCGAAGGCGCTGCTGGCATCGCCGGTTCCGTCGGTGGTGTACGTGTACCCGAGCGGCGCGCGCGCGGCGTCGGCGGGCGTGTTCATCACGTACGCGGCGAACATCGCCGCCATGGCGCCCACGACGCATCTGGGGGCCGCGCACCCCGTGACCATGGGACCGGGCGGCGGCGCCGGCCAGGTCGATCAGACCGAGATGACCAAGATCACGAACGACGCCGTCGCCGAGATCCGCGGGTTCGCCCAGCGGCGCGGCCGAAACGCCGACTGGGCCGAACAGGCGGTGCGCAAGAGCGTCTCGATCACGGAAACAGACGCGCTGCGGCTTCACGTCATCGATCTCGTCGCCGACTCGCCCGCCGCGCTGCTGGCGAAGATCGACGGGCGCGAGGTCGAGACCGGCGCCGGCACGCGTCGGCTGGCGACGCGCGGCGCGCGAATCGTCGAGATCCCGATGGAGATGACCGAGCGTCTCCTGCTGCTCCTCGGAGACCCGAACGTCGGCTTCATCCTGATGACGATGGCGATCTACGGCATCATCTTCGAGCTGAGCAATCCCGGTTCGGTGTTCCCGGGGGTGATCGGCGGCCTGGCGCTGATCCTCGCGCTCACGTCGTTCGCGGTCGTCCAGGTGAACGTGGCCGGGCTGCTGCTGATCGGTTTCTCGCTCGTGCTGTTCATCGCCGACCTCAAGGTGCCGAGTCACGGCGTGCTGACGGCGGGCGGGCTCATCGCGTTCGTGCTCGGGGCGCTGCTGCTGACGGAACGGCAGGCGCCGTTTCTGCGCATCTCGCTCGTGCTGATCCTGACGATGGCCGCGCTCACCGCCGCGTTCTTCGGGATCGCGGTCGGCGCGGGCGTGCGCGCCCAGAGCCGAAAGATCCAGACCGGCCGCGAGGCGCTGGTCGGGGCGGTGGGGGTGGCGCGGACCGACCTCGCGCCCGGGGGGACCGTCTTCGTGGAAGGGGAACTCTGGAGCGCGGAGAGCGAGGACGGCGTCATTCCCGCGGGTCAGCGGGTCCGCGTCCTCCGCGTGCGCGGACTGCACCTCGGCGTACGCCGAGAGGAGGCGTCGTGATGGTATCCACGTTCCTCGGGCCGCTGCTGGTCGCGATCATCATCGTGCTGATCGCGCTGATCGGCTCGACGGTGAAGATCGCGCGCGAGTACGAACGCGGGGTGATCTTCCGGCTCGGTCGGCTGCTCCGCGCCAAGGGGCCAGGCGTGATCATCCTCATTCCGGTCGTGGACCGCATGATGAAGATCGACCTGCGCGTGGTCACCCTGGACGTGCCCCGGCAGGAGATGATGACGCGCGACAACGTCCCCGTCTCGGTGGACGCCGTCTTGTACTTCCGCGTCGTCAATCCCGAGGACGCCGTGGTCAAGGTGGAAAACTACTCCAAGGCAACGTATCTGCTCGCACAGACGACCCTCCGCAGCGTCCTCGGCCAGCACGAGATGGACGAACTGCTGAGCCAGCGCGACCGGATCAACCAACAACTCCAACAGGTGATCGATGAGGGCACGGAACCGTGGGGGATCAAGGTGACCCTGGTCGAGGTGCGCGACGTCTCCCTCCCGGAGGGGATGAAGCGGGCGATGGCCAAGCAGGCCGAGGTCGAGCGCGAGCGGCGCGCGAAAGTCATCAACGCGGAGGGCGAGTTCCAAGCCGCCGAGAAGCTCGTGCAGGCGGCGGCGAAGATCGCCACGGAACCGGTCGCCCTACAGCTCCGCTATCTGCAGGCGCTGACCGAGATCACGTCGGATCGGAACTCGATCACGGTGTTTCCGGTGCCCCTGGATTTCCTCTCGTTCTTTCAGCAGAAGATCGCGGACCGCGGCGGGAGCTAGGCACGATCCGATCCGCGGACACCCACGGGGCGCTGCTCGTCATCCACTCCCGCGCACCCGTCGAGACCCGCGCCGCCGGCGCCGCCCTCGGCGCCGTGTTCCTCCGGCTCGGAGCCCCCGGGGCGGTCGTCGCACTGTGCGGTCCGCTCGGCGCGGGGAAGACCTGCTTCGTCCAGGGCCTTGCGGGCGGCTTGGGGGTGTCGGGAGCCGTGCGGAGTCCGACGTTCGTGCTCGTGCACGAGTACCCCGGCGCCGTGCCACTCTACCACGTCGACCTGTACCGGCTGACGCCCGGAGACCTGGACGCGCTCGGACTCGAGGAGCTCTTCGACGGTCCGGGCGTCACGGCGGTCGAGTGGGCGGGGCACGCGGGGTCCGCGCTGCCGGCCGAGCATCTCCGGATCGAGATGGCCTACGGGCAGGGCGACGACGACCGCGTGCTGCGGATCACCGCCCGCGGTGTACGGCACGGCCGCGTGCTCGAGGAGTTCACAAGATGCGTGTCCTCGGCATAGAGACCGCCACGCCCCTCGCGTCCTGCGCCGTGGTGGACGGGTCGGGCGTGCTCGCGGAGGCCGCGCTCCGCGCGCCGATGCGGCACCTCGAGTGGCTCGCCCCGGCGATCGCCGAGATGCTGCGGGGGCTCGGGATGCGTCCGGCGGAGCTCGAGGGAATCGCGGTGAGCCGGGGCCCCGGCGGGTTCACCGGTCTGCGCATCGGCATCGCCACCGCGGCCGCGTGGGCGCGGGCGCGGCGCACGCCGGTCCTTGGCGTCGACACGCTCGAGGCGCTCGCGCTGGCGGCCGGCGGCCCCGCCGTCGTGCTCGCGGCGCTGGACGCCCACCGCGGGGAGGTGGCCGCGGGGCTCTATCATGTGTCCGCAGCCGGCGCGCCCAGGTGTCTGGTCGCCCCGATCGTGGCGCCGCCGGACGTCGTGACGGCGGAAGTCGCGGCGGTCCTCGACGGCGCGCCGGTAGGGACGGCGGATCCTCCTCCGGTCAGCGAGGCCCACCGGCGGCGCGGCGTCGGGGACCCGGTCCTCATCGTCGGGGACGCGCTCGTCAGGCACGAACAGGCGCTCCTGGACGGACTCGCCGGCCGCGGCGTTCCCGGCGGGCCGCACATGCATCCGCGCGCGGCGGCCGTGGGGCTCCTGGGAAGGCTCCGGTTGCTCGAGGGGGTCCGGGACGATCCGGAGACCCTGCTGCCCGTCTACGGCAGGCGCCCCGCGCTTCGCGAATGGCAGGAAACCCGCGTGCCACCGGGAAACGGGTGACCATGGTTTTGACCAACCAGGTCACGATCGTGCCGATGCGCATGGACGACGTGGCACGGGTGATCGAAATCGAGCAGGCGTCGTTCCCGACGCCCTGGCCGCGGGATGCGTACGCGCACGAGCTGCGTGAGAACCGCCTCGCGTGTTATCTCGTGGCGCGGATGATGCACCAGGTCGTCGGCTACACGGGGATGTGGATCATCCTCGACGAGGCCCACGTGACCACGATCGCGGTCGCCCCCGAGCACCGCCGCCGCCGGATCGGCGAGCGACTTCTGGTGGCATTGCTCGACGAAGCAATGCGGCGGGGCGCGCGGTGGGTGACGCTCGAGGTGCGGAAGACGAACGCCGGCGCTCAGACGCTCTACCGGAAGTATGGGTTCAAGGAGATCGGCGTGCGGCGCGGGTACTACAGCGACAACCGCGAGGACGCGATCGTCATGTGGACCGGGAACGTGTGGGAGCACGCGTTCCAGGCGCGTTTCAAACAGAACCGCGCGGATCTCGAGCGCGACCCGCCTGCGCCGGACCAGGACGCGCCGCCCAGGTAGCACGCCGTGTACGTCCTCGGGATCGAGACCTCGTGTGACGAGACTTCGGCGGCGGTCCTCGCGTGGGACGTCGGCGCCGCCCGGCTGCTCTCCAACATCGTCGCGTCGCAGGTGGATCTGCACGCGCGGTACGGGGGCGTGGTGCCGGAGCTCGCGTCCCGTCGGCACCTCGAGCGGCTCGGGCCGGTCATCGATGAGGCGCTCGAGCAGGCGGGAGTGGGGCTCGCGGGGATCGACGCGATCGCCGTCACCTGCGGCCCCGGTCTCGTCGGCGCGCTCGCGGTCGGCGTTGCGACCGCGAAGGCGCTCGCGCTCTCGCTCGAGCGGCCGCTGATCGGCGTGAATCACCTCGAGGGACACGTCTACGCGAACGTGCTCGAACATCCCGATCTTCCGCTGCCCGCGCTCGTGCTGATCGTGTCCGGATCGCACAGCGATCTGATTCTCTGGACCGGGCACGGCGCGTACCAGGTGCTCGGCATGACGCGGGACGATGCGGCCGGCGAGGCGTTCGACAAGGCCGCCCGCGCGCTCGGGCTGGGGTACCCGGGTGGGCCCGCGATCGATCGCGCCGCCGCGGGGGGGCGGCCCGAGGCCGTGCCGCTGCCTCGACCGTTTCCCGACGCGGACAGTTTCGATTTCTCGTTCAGCGGTCTCAAGACCGCCGTCATGCGCGCCGTCGTCCGGCGCGTCGCCGACGGCGGCGCGCCGTCGGACACCGCCTGGACGTCAGACGCCGCGGCGGCGTTTCAGGAGGCGATCACCGGCGTCCTCGTCGAGAAGAGTGTGCGCGCCGCAACACGGTTCCGTGTGCGGGCGATTGTCGTCGGCGGCGGGGTCGCGGCCAACTCGCGGTTGCGGAGAGGGATGGGAGACGCCGCCTCCGCACTCGGGCTCCCCATGTACGTGCCGTCCCCGATCCTATGCACGGATAATGCGGGGATGATCGCCGCGGCGGGGGCTTACCGCCTCGCCCGCGGCGAGCGCTCATCTCTCCGTCTCGGCGCTTACGCCGGATTGGAGCTCACGGAGCCGGTGCCGGAAACGCAATCATAAACGTGAAATCCACGGCGTGCGAACTCGAACGGTGCCGATTTTCGGCCAACACACCCTGTTTTCGATCGAATTTGATGTTGCCTGGCTTCGGCCTGTTTCCCTATAGTTGGGATAGATTAGCACTCACAATGATAGAGTGCTAAGACTCATCGCATGGAAGGGAGGCTCGTATGAACCTGAAGCCACTGGGGGATCGCATCGTGGTCAAGGTGGTGGCGGAGCTCGAGAAGACGAAGGGCGGGATCGTCCTGCCTGACACCGCCAAGGAGAAGCCGCAGGAGGCCGAGGTCGTGGCCGTCGGTCCCGGCGGACGGAACGAGAAGGGCGACCGCGTGCCGATGGAGGTCAAGGTCGGCGATCGCGTCATCTTCGCGAAGTACTCTGGAACGGAGTTCAAGCAGGACGATGAGGAGTATCTCATCCTGCGCGAGAGCGATGTGCTCGCGATCGTGACCCGCGAGAAGGCCAAGGCGAGGGCCTAAGGGGGAACCTTGATGCCAAAACTGCTGCTGTACGACGAGGACGCGCGACGCGCGCTCGAGCGCGGCGTCAACCGTCTCGCGGACGTCGTGAAGATCACGCTCGGTCCAAAAGGCCGCAACGTCGTCCTCGAGAAGAAGTTCGGCTCGCCGACGATCACCCACGACGGCGTGACGGTCGCGAAGGAGATCGAGCTCTCCGATCCGTTTGAGAACGCGGGCGCCCAACTCGTTCGCGAGGTGGCGACCAAGACGAACGACATCGCCGGCGACGGGACGACGACCGCCACCGTGCTTGCCCAGGCCATCGTCCGTGAGGGCCTCAAGAACGTGGCGGCCGGCGCGAACCCGCTGGCGATCAAGCGCGGGATCGACCGGGCGGTCGAGACGGTCGTGGCGGGACTGCGCGCCCAGGCGAAGCCGGTGGAGACGAAGGACGCGGTCGCTCAGGTGGCGAGCATTTCCGCGCACGAAGAGCAGATCGGCAAGCTCATCGCGGACGCGATGGAGAAAGTCGGCAAGGACGGGGTGATCACGGTCGAGGAGTCGAAGGGGATCGAAACGACCGTCGACACCGTCGAGGGGATGCAGTTCGACAAGGGCTACATCTCGCCGTACATGGTGACGGACCCCGAGAAGATGGAGGCCGTGCTCGAGGATCCGTACCTCCTCATCACCGACAAGAAGATCAGCGCGGTCAAGGACCTGCTGCCGGTGCTCGAGCGGATCGTGCAGCTGAGCCGGCCGCTCGTCGTTATCGCCGAGGACGTCGAGGGCGAGGCCCTGGCGACCCTCGTCGTGAACAAGCTGCGCGGTACCCTCAACGCCATCGCCGTCAAGGCGCCGGCGTTCGGCGACCGGCGGAAGGCGATCCTGCAGGACATCGCGATCTTGACCGGTGGTCAGGTCATCACCGAAGAGCTGGGGTTGAAGCTGGAGAACGTCGAGGTCAACCAGCTCGGTCGCGCGCGGCAGCTCAAGGCCGGCAAGGAAGAGACGATCATCGTCGGCGGTGCTGGGAAGCAATCCGAGATCCAGAAGCGGATCGCTGAGCTGCGCAAGCAGATCGAAGAGACGGAGAGCGACTACGACCGCGAGAAGCTCCAGGAGCGGCTCGGCAAGATGGTCGGCGGAGTCGGCGTGATCAAGGTCGGCGCCGCCAGCGAAACCGAGCTGAAGGAGAAGAAGCACCGGGTCGAGGATGCGCTCAGCACGGCGCGCGCCGCGGTCGAAGAGGGGATCGTGCCGGGCGGCGGGTCCGCGCTCGTCGCGACGCTCGGCGGGCTGGAGAAGCTCAAGCTCGAGGGCGACGAAGGGGTCGGCGTGGACATCGTGCGCCGCGCAATCGAGGAGCCGCTCCGGCAGCTCGCGCGCAACGCCGGCGCGGAGGGATCCCTGATCGTCGAGAAGGTCAAGGCCGGAAAGCCGGGGTGGGGCTACAACGTCCTCACTGGCGAGTTCGTGGACATGTTCAAGGCGGGCATCGTGGACCCGTGCAAGGTGACCCGTTCGGGGTTGCAGAACGCGGCGAGCGTCGGCGCGATGGTGCTCACGACGGAAGTCGTCATCGTCGACAAGCCCGAGGAAGAGAAGGAGAGCACCCCCACCCCGCCGATGCCGCCGATGTAGGCACCGAGGCGGGTGGGGCGGACGGCGCCCCATCGGCAGGGCTGGCGACATGAGCGCGGGGAGATCGTTCGATCTCCCCGCGCTCGCGTGTCCGGGAGCGCGCGCGCCGCCCGGGTGCGACTCTCCCTGGGGTCTCCCGCGGTTACCGAGCGCGCACGACCGCAGGTGTCGGAGCGCTGTCGATCCCGCCGTGGTCGCGGAAGGATTCGCCTCGGGCGGAACGAACCACATCGTGCCACACCACCCGGACCACGTCGGAGAGGGAGATCTCAATGTCCGAGCGGCGGCATCCCGGCAGGCTCACGAGACGACAGTTCATCGCCGCGGGGTCGGCGCTGGTCGGCGCTGCGGCCGCGGCACGGCTGGGCGAACCGGCCGCGCTCGGTGCGGCACCCGCCGAGATCGTGTTCACGACGGACCAGCTGATCCCGATCCAAGAGCAGGAGTGGGCCCGGACGAGTCTGCTCTCCGGGTTCACCAAGGCGACCGGCGTGCCCGTGCGGCTGATCGCCGAGGGCGATGGGCCGTACGTCGATCGGCTGGTGGCCGAGGCCAAGGCGGGGCACGGCACGATCGGCGTCACGGGCGCGCTCCACGGCATCTATCCGATTCTCCTCAGCTCCAACATCGTGCGGGACATGGCCCCCCTTCAGAAGCAGCTGGACGGGATGAAAGACCGCACATTTTACAAGGATCTGCTGAACGCCTCTCACATGGGCGGGATGCAGGCGTTCATCCCGTGGATGCAGGCGACCTATGTCTTCGCGGCTACGAAGGCGTCGCTGCAGTATTTCCCCAAGGGCCGTAACCCGATGCGGATGACGTACGACGACCTCTTCCAGTGGGGACAGGCGATCCAGCAGGCCACCGGGCAGCGCCGGCTCGGGTTCCCGGTCGGCCCGCAGGGGTTGTACGGCCGGTTCATCCACGGCTATGCGTACCCGTCGTTTACCGGCGCCCAGGTCAAGCGGTTCAAGTCTCCCGACGCCGTGGCGATGTGGCGGTACCTCCGGCAGCTCTGGGGCGTTACGCACCCGTCGTCGTTCACCTACGAGTTCATGTACGAACCGCTGCTGCTGGGCGAGGTGTGGGTGGCGTGGGATCACACCGCGCGGTTGATCCCCGCCGTGCGCCAGCGGCCCGACGACTTTGTCATCCTGCCCTCGCCGGCGGGGCCGCGGGGACGGTCGTTCCTCTCGGTGATCGTGGGGCTCTCGATCCCGAAGAACGCCCCGGACCCGGACACAGGGGCGCGCCTGATCGAGTACCTCACCCGGCCGTCGACCCAACTGACCACGCTCGAGGGCGACGGGTTCTTCCCCGTGTCGCCCGAAGTCGCGAAGACCGTGAGCTCGGGGTGGGTGAAGGTCGTCGCGGACGGCGTCTCCGCGCAGGCGGGTGCCCCGGACGCGCACACGGCGCTGCTGCCCGTGGGATTGGGCGCCCGGACCGGCGAGTTCGTCCCGATCTACGCCGACACGTTCAGGCTGATCGCCGTCGAGGGCAAGAACATCCAGGACGTGCTCAACGATCAGGGCCGCAAGCTGGAAGATCTGTACCGAGCGCAAAACGCGGTGTGCCCGCCGCCAGACCCGGCGATCACGCCCTGCAAGCTGGATTAACTGGTTCTCGGCCGCGACGGACCGGTGGCCCGATCCAGGCGAACGGCGTGGCTCCCGTACCTGCTGGTGCTGCCCACGTTGGCGTTCCTTGGCGTGTTCGTCGTCTACCCCATGGTGCAGGCGTTTGTCCTCGGGGTCACCAACGCGCAGACCGGGCGGCTGACGCTCGAGCACGTGCAACGAATGACGTCGGACCTCTACTTCCTTCCCGCGGTCCGCGACACGCTCCTGATCACCGCGATCGCCATTCCCCTGCAGATCGCGCTCGGCCTCGCGATGGCGATGCTGGTCCAGACGCGCTTTGCGGGACACACGATCTTTCTCTATCTCTGCGCGGTGCCGATCGGGATTTCGGATCTTGCGGCCGGGCTGATCTGGCTCTCGATCTTCACGGAACGCGGCTACCTCAACGCCTTGCTGTCCGCGGTCGGCTGGATCTCGCAGCCGGGCCCCTACCTGACCTACGATCAACCGGGCTGGCTGTTCGCGGCGATTCTCCTCACGGAGGTGTGGCGCGCCACGGCGATCGTCATGCTGATCCTGCTGAGCGGCCTGCAGCTGATCCCGAAGGACTATGCGGAGACGGCGCAGGTGTTCGGCGCCAGCCCGTGGCAGACGCTCCGGCACGTGACGCTTCCGCTGCTCCGCGGCAGCCTGCAGACGGCGCTGATCATCCGCACGATCCTCGCGTTTGAGGTGTTCGCGACCGTCATGATGCTGACCGGGCGCCTGGTGCCCGTGCTGGCCGGCGAGTCCTATCTGTGGTACGCGCTGTACCGCAACCCGAACGTGGCGAGCGCCTACGGCACGCTGATCCTCCTGCTTTCGGCCGCGTTCACCTGGACGTATCTGCGCGTGCTCCGGCCGCGGGCCGGCGAGGTACGCGGATGACGTTCCGGCGGTTGGTCGTCTACAGCGCCGTCACGCTCATCGCCGCGTGGGTAGTGTTCCCGCTCGTCCTGATTACCCTCGCCGCGTTCACGCCCCGGGAGGCCCTGTACACGTGGCCGCGCCCGATCTGGCCTACCCGGTTCACGCTCGACACGATGCGGGCCTTCCTGAACTCGACGGACGTCCTCCAGTCCACCTGGAACAGTCTGGAGGTGGCGCTCATGACGATCGGATTCGCGTTCGTCATCTCCGCGCCGACGGCGTACGCGATCGCGCGGTTCCGATTCCGCGGGCGGGACGCCGTGCAGCTGCTGGTGCTGACCACGAAGATGTTCCCGGTCACGATCCTCGCGATTCCGCTGGCGGTCGCGTTCATTCGCTGGGGCCTCTACGACACGCTCGTCGGCGTGGCGCTGGTCCACACCGCGCTCGCCGTACCGTTCGTGATGACGATGGTGACCGGCATCTTCGTGGCGATCTCGTACGAGCTGGAAGAGGCGGCGATGACGCTCGGCAGCAGCCGCCTGCAGGCGGTGCTGCGCATTACGCTGCCGATGGCGCTGCCGGGGTTGGCCGCGGCCGGGATCTTCACCTTTATCATCTCGTGGAACGAGGTGTTCGCGGCCACGATCCTCACGGTCGATCACCGGACGCTCCCGGCGCTGATCCTGAGCGCCGTCATGGGGGGCGGCGGCGGCGCGCCGCTGGACTACCGGTTCGCCGGCGGGTTCTTCATGATCGTGCCTGCCTTGGTGATCATGCTGTTGATCCGCCGCTACCTGTTGACGCTGTGGGGGGTTACAGTCCGCTGATCCCGGGGTGACTCGACGCCCGCGCGGGACGCGCGGGCGCGTGTGTGACAACGGACGGGGTGGTGACGTGGCAGGGGTCGTGCTCGAGCATCTCCGCAAGACGTACGGCAAGGTCGTGGCCGTGGACGATCTCTCCCTGACGGTGAACGACGGGGAGTTCCTGGTGCTCTTGGGGCCGTCCGGATGCGGCAAGACCACGGTCCTGCGGGCCGTGGCGGGCCTTGAAGAGCTGGACGCGGGCCGGATCTTGATCAACGCCCGTGACGTGACCCATCTCGCGCCAGGCAGGCGGCGCATCGCAATGGTGTTCCAATCCTATGCGGTCTTTCCGCACCTCCGTGTCTACGACAACATCGTGTTCGGGCTGCGCATGGGGCGGGTGCCGGCCGACGAGCAACGCCGGCTCGCGCACGACGCCGCCGAGTTGCTGCAGATCCACGATCTACTCGACCGCTACCCAGCGCAGCTGTCCGGCGGGCAGCGGCAGCGGGTGGCGGTCGCGCGCGCGATCGTGATGCGCCCGGACGTTCTCTTGATGGACGAGCCCCTCAGCAACCTCGACGCGCTGCTGCGCCTTCACATGCGGACGGAGCTCAAGCGGATTCACCGGGAGCTGCGTGTCACGACGATGTACGTGACCCACGACCAGGTGGAGGCGCTGAGCCTCGGGGAGCGGATTGCGGTGATGCAGAGCGGCAGGATCGTGCAGAACGACGCCCCTTCGCGGATCTATGATGCCCCGGCCAACCGGTTCGTCGGCGGCTTCATCGGCAACCCGCCGATGAACTTCCTGGAAGGGCGCACGCGGATCGTCGACGGGCGGATGGGCGTTGATGTGGCCGGTGAGGTGCTGCGGCTTCCCGACCGCGCGGCGGCGTCGCTCGCGACGCGCGCGGCCGATACCGTGCTCGCCGGGATCCGGCCGGAGCACATCGCGGTCTCGCCCGCTCCGCATCCGGGCGCCGTCGCTGCGGTCGTCGTGGCGATCGAGCCGCTGGGGTCCCAGAGTCTGCTCACGGCGACGGTCGGCGGGCAGACGCTCAAGGTCTCGGTCTCCGTGGAGTTCCACGCGGACCCAGGGCAACAGGTCTGGCTTCGGATCGACGAGTCGCGCGTCAGGCTCATGGACGCGCAGACCGGCGACGTCATCCGGGTGTAGCAGGCACCGTGGTCGCGACGCCCGATCTCATCCCGCAGGCGCTCGCTGTGTTGCGCCGGAACGACATGGGCGACTACACACGCCCGAGCCCGCGGCTGTACCCGCACCAGTGGAACTGGGACAGCGCGTTCGTGGCGCTCGCCCTCGCGCACCTGGACTGGCCGCGGATGGAGCGGGAGGTCGATGCGCTCCTGGCCGCGCAGTGGGCGAACGGCATGCTGCCGCACATCCACTACAACCCCGGGGTGAGCGGGTATTTCCCCGGGCCGGAGTGGTGGCCGGATGTCCCGGTGCGGCGGGCCGGGGAGCGGACGAGCGGCATCTCCCACCCGCCCGTCCTTCCCACCGCGGTGTACTGGGCGGGCCTCGCGCAGCGGAATGCGGGTGTCCGGCACGCGTGGTGGGCGCGGATCTACGAGGCGTTGCGCGATGCGCTGCGGTTCTTCTCGCGGGACCGCACGGTTGCCGGGTCCCCCCTGATCGTGCTCGTGCATCCCTGGGAAAGCGGGCTCGACAACGCCCCCAGGTGGGACTTTGCCACCCAGGGCGGCTTCCGGCCGTCCCGTGCGTACACCCGGCACGACACCGGGGTCGTGGCGGCGGCGGAGCGGCCCCGCAGCGCCGACTACGACCTCTACCTGTATCTTGTGGAGCTGATCGCCGCGCATCGGTACGAGCTGACCTCGTTCCTGCCGCACACGCCGTTTGCCGTGTACGATGCGCTCTTCAACGCGATCTGGTACCGCGCGGCGCTCGATCTGAACCGTATCGCCGCCGCGCTCGGGCGGTCGGCGGACGTGCCGGCGGAGGAGCTGCGTGCGTTTCGCGACGCCTATCGGGCGGAACTCTGGGACGAGCCGTCCTGTTTGTTTCTGGACTTCGACGTGCGCGCAGGCCGGCGTATCCCCGTGCACACGATCGCCGGTCTCGGCGCGGTCTTTGCCGGGGTGGTCGACGTGCGTGAGGCCAAGGAGATGTACCGGCGATATCGTGATCGGTGCCGGGGGTGTCAGCCGCTCCCGACCGTGCTGCCGGACCAGCCGCAGTTCGAGCCGGCCCGCTACTGGCGCGGCCCCGCCTGGGTTAACACGAACTGGTTTGTCGTCCGCGGGTTGGAGGAGTTGGGGCTCCGGGATGACGCCAGCGCCCTCGCGGATGCGACGATCGATCTCGTGCGCCGGGCCGGATGGTGCGAGTACTTTCACGCGTCGACCGGCGAGGGATTGGGGGGCGGCGATTTCTCGTGGACGGCGGCGTTGGTGGTCGACCTGCTCCTGCGGAAGATTCGGGCATCGGTGTGAGGACGGCGCGGCGTGCGTCGCAGATGAACGGCGCACGCGCACGCTCCCCATGGGACGCCGGTCACCTGGGGCACGAACCGGCTCGGGCTACGTCGCTCCCGATCGGCTGATGCGCCCGCGGGTCTCGGCGAGCGCCGCGCGCAGCTTCTCCACGAACCCGCCGCGCACCGCCTGGACGGCCTGCGCGATCGCGGCCTGGATCGCGGCCCGGTCGGAGGCGCCGTGCGCCATGACGACGTTGCCGCGCACGCCGAGCAACGGCAGGCTGCCCCGTAGGTCGATCGGGTTCGTCCACTCGACGAGCCGGACGGCAAGGGCGTCCAGGCGCTCGGGGGGCAGCGCGTCCTCGAGCTCGCGCCTGAGCCACGCCGCGGTCTCGCGCCCGAGTCCCTCCACGGTCTTCAGGACGGCGTTGCCGACAAACCCGTCGCAGACCACGACGTTCGCCTCGCCAGCCATCAGGTGATGTCCCTCGAGGAGCCCGACGTATCGGAGTCCGCTGCGGCCGAGGAGCTCCGCGGCCTGCTTGACGACCTTGTTGCCCTTGCCGGGTTCGCGGCCGTTGCTGAGCAGGGCCACCGTGGGGTCTGGGACTCCGCCGAACACGCGCATGTACGTCGTGCCCATCACCGCGAACTCGACGAGGTGATGCGCTTCGCAGTCGATCGTGGGGCCGAGATCGATCAGGAACGTGTGCGGATGGATCTCCAAGATCTGCCGGCCGACGCACGCGCGCCGCACGCCCTCGATCATGCCGATCTCACGGATCGCCGCGAGCAGCGTCGGACCGGTGCTGCCCGCGCTGACGGCGGCGTCCGCCCGTCCGTCGTGAACGAGGCGCATCGTCACCGACATCGACGCCTTCGGCATCGCGCGGAGCGTTTGAAGCGGTGGGGCGCCCTCGGGCACGGCGCGGTCGCTCGTGACCACTTCCACGCCGGGGCGCTCGGCCGCATGCGCCGGCGCGGACCCGAGGCGGGCCGCCACATCGGCGGGCAGGAGCGGTGTGATTTCGTCGGGCACGCCGACGAGCAGGACGTGCAACCCGTGCGCGCGCGCGGCCGCGAGCGCGCCCGGGATGATCTCCCGCGGCGCGCGGTCGCCGCCCATGCAGTCGACCGCGACTCGGATCGGAGCGTCTCCGGTCGTCATGGCACGGGCTCCGTCGAGCGGACGCGGGGCGTCGCGGTGCGGCTCGCGCTGGTCCTGTGGATCACTCGTTGCCTCCTTCGCGGCTGGCTGCGGCCTGCGGGAGGCCAGCTCAGACCATCGTCAGCCCGCCGGAGACGCTCAGCACCTGACCGGTGATGTAGCGCGACGCGTCCGTGCAGAAGAACGCGACGGCGTCGGCGATCTCTTCCGCTTGCGCGACCCGGCGCATCGGGATCAATCGGATCATCCGCTCGATCTTCCCGGCGTGCGCGGGGTCGCTCTGGTTCTCGGTCAGGACCGCCGTCTCCGTGGGACCGGGACACACGCAGTTGACACGGACCTGGTACCGGGCCATCTCGCGGGCCAGCGACCGGGTGAGGCTGATCACGCCGCCCTTGGCGGCCGAGTAGATCGCCTCGCCGGCGGTGCCCACGCGCCCGGCGTCGCTCGCCACGTTCACGATCGTCCCGCCGCCGTGCGCGACCATCCACTCGAGCGCGACCCGGCTGCAGAACACGGTGCTCCAGAGGTTCGCGTCCACGACGCGGCGCCAGTACGACTCATCTTCGTCGAGGAACGCGCTCGTGAGCGTCCACCCGGCGTTGTTGATCAAGATCTCGATCCCGCCGAGCGCGCGCGTGGCGCTCTCGATCGCGGCGCGGCAGGCGTCGAAGGTCGTGAGGTCGGCGGGAACCGCCGCGGCCCGCACGCCCCGCTCCCGGAGTTCGGCGGCGACGCCGGCGATCTCCCGCTCGGTCCGGGAGACGACCGCGACGTCGGCACCCAGCGCGGCCAGCTTGAGCGCGGTCGCTCGTCCGATGCCCCGTCCGCCGCCGGTGACGATCGCGCGGCGGCCCGCGAGCGAGGCGTCGGTCACAGCACGCATCTCCTCAGCGCGGCGTGCTCGCCGGCGCGCGCGTCACTGCCGGCGGCGCGGCCAGGCGGCGTGCAGCGCCTGACGCTCGCGCTCGTAAATGACGGCGAACTTCTCCGCCGCCTCCTTGCCGGACAGGAGCTCGAGCTTGCGTACCTCGAGCGGGTCGGCCGCGTGGATGATGGCGATCTGTTCCGCGGTCGGCGGTTCCGTGGTGGGGATGCCGGCCCCGAGCTCGATCGCAAACCCGGTGGCCTCGCGCACCGCGTCGGGGCTCACCCCTGGGTGCAGGCTCCGCACGACCATCCGGCCGGAGTCGGGGTTCCAGCCGAACACGCCCAGGGGGGTGACGAGACAGGTCGGCGCACCAGCCGCGCCGAGTGTCTGGCGGCGCTCGGGGTTGTAGCCGGCGCCGCTGATGAAGTCCACGCGCTCCACGACAGCGCGCGGCGAGTGTTGGGTCAGATAGTACAGGCCCTGGGAGAGATGGCTCGTGTCTTCCGGGATCCCCCGCGCGCCGACCAGCGCGACCTTCGGCTTCTCCCACGGGCCGATCACGGAGATGTTGACGTTGCCGTACTGGTCGATCTGCGCCGGGTTGATCCAGATGCGGAACCGGTCGGTGAAGATGGCGTCGAAGATGTCCTCCATCGTGAGCGGGATCGCCCGCTGGTTCTCGGTCAGGAACTGGCCGAGCGAGAGGGTGGGAAGGGGTACCGCATCCATGCCCGATTCCGGCGTCGAGAGCACCGCCAGGTCCGGCGCATGCGTGCTTCGCGCCAAGTGCGCCGCGAGCGATCCAAACGCGGTCACGGAGCTGACCAGCAGCTCGCCGCGCAGCTCCCGCGACATGCACGTGATGATCAACTCGTCGATGGTGTAGTCGGTCATCGCCGATTCCCCCCTCGCTGCATCGCTTGCGTCCGGTGCGTGCGGCCGAGGCCCGTGCGGGGCGTCGACCGCGGCGCGCTACACTCGCAGCCGCTCCCCCAGCGTGTGCTCGCCGCCGAGCGCGCGCACGTACTCCCGGTGACTCACGTAGACGTAGCGCTCCAGGTACTCGTGCCACCCCGTGCCGTCGCGCGCGGCGGCCAGGTACTCCTGCACGTGCTGGAGGTCCGCCCGGTACTCGGGCGCGCACCCGGTCAGGTGGGCGCCCCACGGGGCTTCGACGACGCCGGTCACCATTGTCCGGAAGATGTGCACGTCGCGCCCGTAGGTCTGCAGACGCTCGGGGAGCAGGATCTGCTCCGCGGACAGGAACGTCTTGCGCGCGGCTTTCGCGCACAGCGCATCCATGTGTCCGTCGCCGAGCACGACGCCGTTCCCCTGGGGATCGGCGAGGTTCACGTGCAGTAGCGCGACGTCGGGGCGCAGGGCCGGGACGGCGACGAGCGTCTCGCCGGCGAACGGATCCTGGATCGTTTTGAACGCCGTGTTGACCCGCAGCACGTCGGTGCCGAGCGTGGAGTGGGTGGGCAGGAACGGCACGTGTTTGATCGTCGCGTCCAGCCCCGCCATCACGGTGTACTCTGTCCACTCCTGGAACTTGACGGTACCCTCCTGCCGGGCCCGGCGAAAATGCGGCGCCAGCCCCATCACCTCGAACCCGACGAACGCAAAGATGACCTCGGCGACCTTGCCCATGCCGAGCAGCAGATCCACCTCGGGCCCGCCGACGTTGACGATGATGCGCAGGTCGCGGCGATCGCTTCGGGCGAGCGCCCGCACCAGCGCCATCGGCTTCCGGGAGAGCGAAGAGCCGCCGATCGCGACTGTCGCCCCGTCCGGGATCTGCGCGATCACGTCCTCGGTACTCATCACCTTGTTCATGCGCGCGCCTCCCCTTGTCGGCGGAACACTTCGAACGGCGCCGAGACCAGCCCGAGGCCGCCGTCGACCACGATCGTCTGCCCCAGGACGTAGCGCGCGCCGGGGCTGCACAGGAACGCGACCACCGCCGCCACGTCCTCGGGCGTGCCCATCCGGCCCCGCGGCGTGAACGACGAGACCACGCGGTCGAACTCCGCAAACCGATCGCCGCCGTAGAACTTCGCGGAGTCCGTGGCAATCACACCCGGGCTGACGCAGTTCGCCGTGATGCCACGCCCCGCGAGCTCGTAGGCGAGGTAACGGGTCCACGTCTCCATCGCGGCCTTCGCCGACGCCAGGATCGCGTAGTGCGGCAGCATCTCGACGGTGCCCTGTCCGCCGATCGTCACGATCGCCCCTTCGCGTCCCTGCATCAAGGGGACCGCCCGCTGGACGCAGAGCACAAGCGACCGCACGATCAGATCGAACGTGCGCTGGAGATGGTGCGGTTTGGCGTCGAGCGTGGTCTTGAACGCCGTGGCCGCGTGGTTGGCGACGAAGAAGTCGAGCGCACCGAGCTGCGACGCGACCTCGTCGAAGAGCCGGTCGATCTCCTCCGGTTTCTCCAGGTCGGCCCCGACGGCGAGCGCGCGGCGGCCGCGGCCAACGATCCCGTGGGCCACCTCCTCGGCGAGGACTTTGTTGCGGTGGTAGTGGACCACGACGTCCGCGCCGCCTCCGGCAAGCGTTTCCGCCGTCGCCCGGCCGATCCCACGGGAGGCGCCCGTGACGAGCGCAATCCGTCCCGCAAACGTTCCGTCGAACACGGCTTCGCCCCCTCTTGTCTGCGTCTCAGGACCGCCCCGGGCGCCGCGACGGCGCGGGAGGGACCCTGGAAGATCGTCGGGTCGAGGGACGAGGGAATCTCGAGATGCAGTTCGGTGGCGCGGGCGGCCGGTCCTACCGCTCCAGGGCGCGGACCGCGACGACGCAGTTCTGACCGCCGAACCCGAACGCGTTCGCGACGGCGAGCCGCACGTGCGCGCGGCGCGCGATGAGGGCGACATAGTCGAGGTCGCAGACGGGGTCCGCGTGGTCGAGGTTGATCGTGGGGGGAATCTCACCCGTGTGGATCGCGAGCACGCCAACGAGGGCCGCGAGCGCGCCCGCCGCGCCGATCAGATGGCCGACCATGCTCTTCGGGGCGCTGACCGGGGTCGTCCGCGCGCGGGCTCCGAGCGCCTGCTTGATGGCGACGGTCTCGGCGATGTCGTTGAGCGGCGTCCCGGTGCCGTGGGCCACCACGAGGTCGACCTCCTCCGCGCTCGCGCCGGCGCTGTGCAGCGCCTGGCGGATCGCGCGCGCCGCGACGTCGCCGTCGCGGCGCGGCGCGGTTTCGTGGTAGGCGTCGCTCGTCAGCGCGGCGCCTGCGAGCTCGGCGTAGATGCGCGCCTCGCGGCGTCTCGCCACGTCCTCCCGCTCGACCAGAAACACCACGGCGCCCTCGCCGTACACGAACCCGTCGCGATCCCGATCGAACGGCCGGCTCGCCTGCGCCGGCGCGTCGTTGCGCGTGCTGAGCGCGCCGAGCGAGCACAGTGCGGCCCACACCGACGGGGTGAGCGCCGCTTCGGTGCCTCCGGCGAGCACGTAGTCGGCGTCGCCGTCGAGGATCCACCGGCGGGCCTCGGCGAGCGCGATCGCCCCGCTGGCGCACGCGCCGACGGACGTGTTGGACGGTCCCCGGATGCCGAAGTGAATGCTGACGGCGGACGACGCCATGTTCGCGATCAGCATCGGAAGCAGGAACGGCGTGACCCGGTCGGGTTCGCCGCCATAGAGGTGCGGCGCTTCGGCGTCGATCACGTCGATCCCGCCGAGTGCGGTCGCCACCGTCACCCCGACGCGATCGAGGAGATCATCCGTGAGCGTGAGGGCGCCGTCGCGCAGCGCTTCGTGGGCCGCCGCGATCGCGAACTGCGCGAACCGGGCGGTCCGGCGCGCCCGCTTGCGGGTGAGAACGGACAGCGGGTCAAACCCGGGCACGTCCGCCGCGATCCGAACGGGGTAGCGCGAGGCGTCGAAGCGAGTGAGCGGACGAACCCCGCTTTGACCCGCCAGGAGATTGGCCCACGTTTCGGGAGCCGACAGCCCCACAGGCGTGAGCGCTCCAATCCCTGTAATGACGGCGCGTACCGCGAGGCCTCCGAGCGAGACGTGGTGCAACCTTCGCCACGGTGTCTGGGTTTCCTTGCCGTCGGCAATGGCCGGAGGCGAAAACACGAACATTCAAAATGCATCTTGGCACATCGTATAGGCTATGCTATAGTCTGCATGGACCCAGTCGCACTATTCTCCGTTGCAGCGACCGGAAAACACGAACATTTCCGTGGTGAGACCATCTCATCGCACGGGATGGCAACCTCGATGAAGGTTCTCGTGGTGGGTTCTGGGGGTCGGGAGCATGCCCTGGCGTGGGCTCTCGGGCGCAACGGAACCGCGACAGTCTTCTGCGCCCCGGGCAATCCCGGTATCTCCGAAGTCGCGACCTGCGTCCCGACCGCCGTTCTCGACCTCGACGCTCTGGCCAACGACGCGGAGCGGCTGGGTGCCGATCTCACGATCGTGGGGCCGGAGGCACCGCTTGCCGCCGGGTTGGTCGACACGTTCACCGCGCGCGGGCTCCGGGCCTTTGGGCCCACTCGGGCGGCGGCCGCGCTCGAAGGCAGCAAGATCTTCATGAAGACCCTGTGTGCGCGGTACGAGATTCCGACGTCTCCGTTCCGCGTCTTCGAGAACGGTGCTGCGGCCGCGGAGTACGTCCGCCGGGCCGGGCGGCCGCTGGTGATCAAGGCCGATGGACTCGCCGCCGGCAAAGGCGTGGTCGTCGCGGAGGACCCCGGCGACGGGGTGGCGGCGGTCGAAGCCATGATGATGGAACGGCGCTTCGGCGATGCGGGCACGCGCATCGTCGTCGAGGAGGTGCTGGCCGGTGAGGAGGTTAGCGTCTTCGCGGTCTGCGACGGCGTCCACCTCGTGCCGCTGATCGCGGCGCAGGATCACAAACGCCTCGCCGAAGACGACCGCGGCCCGAACACCGGCGGGATGGGAGCCGTCGCGCCGGCGCCTCAGGTGACCGCGGACACGCTGGATCGCGTCGTCGACGAGATCCTGGCGCCGACGCTCTGGGCGATGGCGCAGGAGGGACGTCCGTACCGGGGGGTGCTGTTCGCGGGCATCATGCTGACCCCGGACGGCCCGCGCGTGCTGGAGTTCAACGTCCGGTTCGGCGATCCGGAAGCGCAGGTGTTGCTCGCGCTGCTGGAGTCCGGGCTGCTGGAGATGGCGGAGGCGGCGTTGGGCGGCCGCGTCGACCGCCTGGCGCCGAGGTGGCGGCCGGGGGCTGCGGTGTGCACGGTGCTGTGCGCCGACGGCTATCCGGAGCGTCCCCGGGGCGGCGATGTGATCACCGGGCTCGACCGCGCGGCGTCCGAGCCGCACACGCTGGTCTTCCACGCCGGCACCGCGGTGCAACACGGGCAGATCGTCACGGCGGGCGGGCGCGTGCTCAACGTCGTCGCGACGGGCGAAACGCTCGACGAGGCGCGGCGGCGCGCGTACCGGGCCGCGGACGCGATCAACTACGACGGCAAGCTGCTGCGCCGGGACATCGGCGCACGGGCGGCGGGCGCGGATGCGCGCGGGCGTGCGGCGGCGGTCCCGTCTCAGACCGGCTGAGGAGGCTCGAGATGACCACAACGGCGGACACGCGGGCGCGCGTCGCAATCGTCGTCGGGAGCGACTCCGACCTTCCCGTGATGCAGGAAGCCGGACGCGTGCTGACTGAATTCGGCGTCTCCTACGATCTGACGATCGCCTCGGCCCATCGGTCGCCGGATCGCGTCGAGCGGTACGTGGCCGAGGCCGAGCAGCGCGGGATCCAGGTGGTGATCGCCGGTGCGGGGGCGGCGGCGCACCTGGCCGGGGTGATCGCGGCGCGGACGGTGCTGCCGGTGATCGGCGTGCCCCTCGCGGGCGGCGCCCTCGGCGGGATGGACGCGCTTCTGTCCACCGTGCAGATGCCTGGCGGCGTCCCCGTGGCCACGGTCGCGATCGGCGGAGCGCGGAACGCCGCGCTGCTGGCCGTGCAGATTCTCGGCGTGGCCGAACCGGCGCTTCGCGAGCGGTACCGGGCGCACAAGGCGAAACTGGCCGCGCAGGTCGAGGAGAAGGCCGCGCGTCTCGGCGTCTCGTCGGAGGCAGGCATGGTCCCGCCCAGGGAGGCGCGATAGATGCCGGTTACCGCAGTCGTCGGCGCCCAGTGGGGCGACGAGGGCAAGGGCAAGGTGATTGATACCCTGGCTGCCCACGCGGACGTCGTCGTCCGCTACAACGGGGGCAACAACGCCGGGCATACGATCCAGAACGAGCACGGGACGTTCCGGCTCCACCTGTTGCCCTCGGGCATTTTCCATCCCGCGGCGCAGTGTGTGATCGGCCCCGGCGTCGTCGTGAACCCCGACGTGCTGCTCGCCGAGGTCGAAGAGGTGGAGCGCGTGGGGATGCCGACCGTCGGTCGGCTGTGGCTCGACGAGCGCGCCCATCTGGTGTTTCCGCACCACATCGTCATGGACGAACTGGAGGAGGCGGCCCGCGGCGGCGCCCCGCACGGCACGACGAAGCAGGGGATCTGGCCGGTGTACAGCGACAAGACGGCGCGCATCGGCATCCGCGTCGGGGACCTCCTAGAGGAGGCGCACCTCGCGGAGCAGGTCCGGTTCGTCGCCGCGCGCAAGACCGCGCTGTTCCGCGGCGTGTACCGGCACGAGCCTGTCGAGGCCGCGACGATGCTGGCCGCGTGCGCGCGTTGGGCCGGACGGCTGCGCCCGTACATTACAGACAGTCATCCCGTGATGCAGGAGGCGCTGCGCGCCGATCGGATGATCCTGCTCGAGGGCCAGCTCGGCGTGATGCGCGATCTCGACTGGGGGCTCTATCCGTTCGTGACGTCGTCGACGACCCTGCCCGGCGGGGCGTCGTCCGGGGCGGGGATCCCGCCGTACCGCATCACGCGCGTCCTCGGGGTCGCCAAAGCGTACACGACCGCGGTGGGGTCGGGCCCCATGCCGACGGAGCTGCACGACGAGACGGGCGAACGGCTCCGCGAGCTGGGGCAAGAGTACGGGGCCACCACCCGCAGGCCGCGGCGGTGCGGATGGTTCGACGGGGTGGCAGCCCGGTTTGCGGCGGAGGTGGCGGGGTTCACGCACCTGGCCATGATGAAGCTCGATATTTTCGACACCTTCGACGCCGTGCGGATCGCGGTCGCCTACCGGCTCGACGGGCGCACCGTTCACACCGTTCCGCACACCGCCGCGATGGCCCGCGT
The DNA here is from genome assembly GCA_035295165.1 of bacterium. NCBI lineage: Bacteria > bacterium. The sequence goes on along the minus strand of DATGJN010000114.1, from coordinate 28,157 downwards.
CGAGCCCGTGTACGAAGAGCTGCCCGGGTGGCGCGCGTCAACGCAGGGCGCCCGCCGGCTGACCGATCTGCCGGTCGAGGCGCGAGCTTTCCTGCGACGGATCGAGGAGATCGTGGGCGTGCCGATCTCGATGGTCGGGGTCGGGGCGGGGCGGTCGGACGTGATCTTCACGCAGGAGGGGCTCGCATGATCCCGCGCTACACCTCGCCGGAGATGGCGGCGTTGTGGAGTCAGGAGACCAAGTTCAACACCTGGCTGGAGATCGAGCTGCTCGCGGCGGAAGCCCAGGCGGCGCTGGGGCTCGTCCCCGGTGACGCGGCCCGGCGCCTGCGCGAGCGTGCGCGCGTGACGAGCGCGGTGCGGATCGACGAGATCGAGGAGAAGGAGACCCGGCACGACGTCGTGGCGTTCCTGCGCGTCGTCGGCGAAACGGTCGGCGAGGACTCGAGGTTCCTGCACAAGGGGCTCGGGTCGTCCGACGTCGTCGACACCGCGCTGTCGGCGCTGATGGTCCGCGCGGCGGACATCCTCGAGGCGGGGCTCGAGGGGCTCCGCGCGGCGCTGGGGACGCTCGCGCGCGCCCACCGCCACACCGTGATGGCGGGGCGTACGCACGGCGTCCAGGCAGAGCCGATCACGTTCGGCCTTAAGGCGGCGCTGTGGTACGCCGAGGTCGGACGGGGGATCGACCGGCTGCGGCGCGCCCGCGACGTGATCGCGGTCGGGAAGCTGTCCGGCGAGGTCGGGACGTTTGCGCACAACCCGCCGGAGGTGGAGGCGTTCGTGTGCGAGCGGTTGGGGCTGCGCCCGGCGCCCGTCTCCTCGCAGGTGCTGCAGCGGGACCGGCACGCGGAGTATGTGGCGCACCTGGCCGTCGTCGCGGGGACGCTCGAGAAGATCGCGACCGAGATCCGCACCCTGCAGCGCACCGAACTGCGCGAGGCGGAGGAGCCGTTCCGCGCCGGCCAGACCGGGTCGTCCGCGATGCCGCACAAGCGGAACCCGATCATCTGCGAACGCGTCGCGGGGCTCGCGCGCGTCGTCCGCGGCTACGCGACGTCGGCGCTTGAGGACATCGCGCTGTGGGGTGAGCGGGACATCACCCACTCGTCGGTGGAGCGTGTGATCGTGCCCGACGCCACGACGGTGCTCGACTACATGGTCCGGAAACTCACCGCCGTCATCGCGGGTCTGCGCGTCTACCCCGAGCACATGCGGGCCAACCTCGAACGGACCGGGGGCCTGGTGTTTTCCCATCGGGTGCTCCTGGCGCTGCTCGACAAAGGGCTCGGTCGGGACGAGGCGTACCGGATCGTGCAGTCGGCGGCGATGCGGGCGTGGGACAGCGGCGGGTCGTTCCGCGACCTCGTCCGGGCGTCGGGTGCCTTGACCGACGCCGAGTTGGCGGCCTGCTTCGACCCGGCCTACGCCGTGCGGCACATCGACGCCATCTTTGCGCGCGTCGGGCTCGACGCGGTCGCCCCGGCCGCACCACCCGGGCCCGATCGCCCGGCACACGCCGGCCGCCAGGGCACCGGGCGGCCGTGACCCGCGGCGACGGGCCGCGGGCATACCCACCGACGAAGGAGGAAGCAGGCATGGACGACACCGTAACCGGGAACCGGCCGCCGGCGGCGCTGCTCGAGACGCGCCTCGATCTGCCGCTGTTCTCCCGCGGGAAGGTGCGGGACATCTATGCGCTCGGCGACCGGTTGGTGCTGGTGGCGACGGACCGGCTCTCGGCGTTCGACTGCGTGCTCGCGACGGGAATTCCGGGTCGCGGCCGGGTCCTGACCGGGTTGTCGGCGTTCTGGTTCGAGCGGCTCCGCGACGTCGTGCCGAACCACATGATCACCGTCGATCCCGACGCGTTCCCGCCGGCGCTGCGTCCGTACCGCGGCCAGCTCGCGGGACGCACGATGCTCGTGCACCGCTGCCGGCGGATCGACTTCGAGTGCGTGGTGCGAGGTTACCTCGCCGGCTCGGCCTGGAAAGAGTACCAGGCGTCGGGGCGGGTCTGCGGGGTCCCGCTGCCCGCCGGACTGCGGGCGGGCAGCCGGCTGCCGGCGCCGATCTTCACCCCCGCGACGAAGAACGACAGCGGCCACGACGAGAACATCTCCGCGGCCCGGATGGCCGCGCAGCTCGGCCCCGCGCTCGCCGGACGGCTGGAGGAGACGAGCCTCCGGCTGTACCGCGAGGCGGCGGATGTGGCGGAGCGCGTCGGGTTCTTGCTCGTCGACACCAAGTTCGAGTTCGGTCTGCGCGGGGACGCGCTGACCCTGATCGACGAGGCGCTGACGCCCGATTCGTCCCGCTTTTGGGACGCCGCGTCGTACGCCGCCACCGGGTCGACCGAGAGCTTCGACAAGCAGGTGGTGCGCGACTATCTGGAACGCACCGGCTGGGACAAGCGACCGCCCGCCCCGACGCTGCCCGACGACGTGGTCGACGCGACGCGGGCGCGGTATCTCGAGGTCTACCGCCGGCTCGTCGGCCACGCCCTGGCAGAGGCGCAGGCGTGACAGGCGGCGTGCGGACGGTGCGGATCATCGTGACGCTGAAGCCGGGCGTGCTCGACGCACCGGGGCAAGCGATTCTCAAAGGGCTCGGCGCGCTGGGGCACAGCGGCGTGCAGGCGGTACGGGCGGGTCGTTACTTCGAGATCGAGGTGGAAGCGACCGACGGGTTGGACGAGCGCGTGCGCGAGATGTGTGAGGGGTTTCTCGCCAACACGTTGATCGAGCAGTACCGATACGAAATCGCGTGAGGCACACACGACGCTCGGGTGAAAGGGGTGGCGCGTGAACATCGGCATCGTCGTCTTCCCGGGGAGCAACTGTGACGCGGACACGTACCATGCCATCCGCGATGTGCTGGGACATCACGCGCAATATGTGTGGCACGAGGAGCGTTCGCTCGACGGGCTCGACGCCGTCATTCTGCCCGGGGGCTTCTCGTATGGGGACTACCTGCGCGCCGGTGCGATCGCCGCGACGTCGCCGGCCGTCCGGGCCCTCGGGCCGTACGTCGCCGGCGGCGGGCTCGTGCTCGGGATCTGCAACGGCTTTCAAACGCTGCTGGAGACCGGCCTGCTGCCGGGGGCGATGCAGCCGAACCTCGGCGGCCAATTCCGGTGCGAGTTCGTGCATCTTCGCACGGAGCGGGTGGACACCCCCTTTACGTGTGGGCTGGCGCCCGGAGACGTCCTGCGGATCCCGATCGCGCACGCCGAGGGCCGGTACGTGGTCGATCCCGCCGCGCGGCCGGCGCTGGCGGCGCACCGGCAGATCGTGTTCCGCTACTGCGACGCCCGCGGCGATGTCACGCCCGCGGCGAACCCCAACGGCGCCGAGGACGGGATCGCCGGGATCGCCAGTCCGTCCGGCGCCGTGCTCGGCCTGATGCCGCACCCCGAGCGCGCGAGCGAGGATCTCGTGGGCGGCACGGACGGGCTTCGCATCTTCTCGTCGCTCGCGCTGTGGATCACGACCGGCCGGCGGCTGTCGGCGCAGCCGGTGGAGGTGCACTGAGCATGGCGGTGCAACCGCCGATCGCGCCGTCCGAGCGGGCGGCCGCCGTCGGGCTGCGGCCGGCGGAGTACGAGGAGATCCGCCGGCGCCTGGGGCGGGATCCGACGCCCGCGGAGTTGGGCATGTTTGGCGTGATGTGGAGCGAGCACTGCGCATATAAGCACAGCAAGGCGGTGCTGCGGCGGCTGCCGTCCCGCGGGCCCGGGCTCCTGCGCGGCCCGGGCGAGAACGCCGGCGCGGTGTCCGTCGGCGGGGGATGGGCCGCCGTGTTCAAGATGGAGAGCCACAACCACCCGAGCGCGGTGGCGCCGTTCCACGGCGCGGCGACGGGGGTGGGGGGTATCATCCGCGACATCCTGGCGATGGGAGCGCGACCGACGGCGCTCCTCGATTCGCTGCGCTTCGGACCGCCCGACGATCCGGCGGTGACGCGCATCGTGGGCGGCGTCGTGGCGGGGATCTCGGCGTACGGCAACAGCATCGGGGTGCCGACGGTGGGGGGCGAGCTCGCGTGCGCGCCGTGTTACCGCCGGAACCCGCTCGTCAACGTCGCCTGCCTCGGTCTCGTGCGCGAGGACCGGATCGCCACATCCCGCGCGTCCGGTCCGGGGAACGCGGTGGTGTACCTCGGGGCGCGCACCGGGCGGGACGGCATGCAGGGCGCCGCGTTCGCGTCGGCCGAACTCGCGGGTGACCCGCAGGATCGTTCCGCGGTGCAGATGGGCGACCCGTTCACAGGCAAGCTGCTGATCGAAGCCACGCTGGAGGCGCTCGCGACCGGCGCCGTGGCCGCGATTCAGGATCTCGGGGCCGCGGGGTTGACCTGCGCGATCGCCGAGATGTCCGCGAAGGGCGGCGTCGGCATGCGCGTGGATCTCCGGGACGTGCCCCGCCGGGAGGCGGGCATGACCCCAGAAGAGGTGCTGCTCTCCGAGTCGCAGGAGCGCATGCTGCTCGTGGTGCAGGCGGGCCGCGAGTCCGAGATCCTGCGCATCGCGCGGCGCTGGGGGCTCGCGGCGGTGGTGATCGGACGCGTCGTCGAGGAGCCCGTGCTGACCGTGAGCGACGGCGACCGCATCGTCGCGCGGCTCGACCCCCGGTACCTGACCGATGCCCCGGAGTACGCGCCCGAGGCGGTGGAACCCGCCTACCTCCGCGACGCGCGCCGTCTCGACTTGGCGGCGCTGCCGGACGTGCCCGCGGCGGATGCGCTGCGGACTCTGCTGCATTCACCGGCGGTCGCGAGCAAGCGATGGGTGTACCGCCAGTACGACCACATGATCCAGATCAACACGGTCGTCCCCCCGGGCGCGGACGCGGCGGTGCTGCGGCTGCGGGACGCGGCGCCGCGCGGCGTCGCGCTTGCCGTCGACGGCAACAGCCGCTACTGCTACCTCGATCCACGCGTGGGCGCGATGATCGCCGTGTTCGAAGCCGCGCAGAACCTGGCATGCGCCGGCGCGGCTCCCGCCGCCGTCACCGACTGCCTCAACTTCGCGAGCCCGGAGCGTCCCGAGGTGTTCTGGACGTTCCAGCAGGCGGTCGACGGCATCGCGCACGCCTGCGAGGCGCTGGACGTGCCGGTCGTCGGCGGAAACGTCAGTTTCTACAACGAGGCGGGCACCGGGATCTACCCCACGCCGATCGTGGCGATGTTGGGGCGACTCGACGACGTGCGGCGTCACGCGACGTCCGGTTGGGTGCGGGACGGCGATCTCATCGTGCTCCTCGGCAGCGGGCGGGCGTGGCTCGACGGCAGCGAATACCTCGCCGCGGTGCACGGGGTCACCGCCGGTCGTCTCCGCGAACCCGATGTCCTCGCCGTCGCGCGGACCATTCGGTGCGCGCGGGAGGTGGTGGCGTCGGGGGCGGTGGCGTCGGCCCACGACTGCTCCGACGGCGGGATCGCCGTGGCGCTGGCCGAGTGCTGCATCGCCGGCGGCCGCGGCGCGACCGTGACGCTGGCCGAGACGAACGGATCGCGCCCGCAGGAGGTCCTGTTCGGAGAAGGGATCGGGCGCATCGTCCTGTCGCTGCGACCGGAAGCGATGTCGGCGCTTGCCGAGGTCGCGCGCCGGCTCACGGTGCCGGTGCAGGTGATCGGAGCCGCGGGCGGGGACCGTCTCGTGATCGCGGGCGGGCGGTCCCCGGCCGAACCGGGCGCCACGGCGCTCCGGGCGGGCGGCCCCTGGCTGGATGTCCCCGTCGCGGACCTTCGCGCGGCGTGGGAACCGGAGCCGCCCGTTGGTGCCTACGAGCGATGAGACGACCGGGGGGTTCCGCGACCGCCGCGGCACAGCCGGTTCGCTTGGCGACGAGAGGGGAGCGTGGCGCGATGATTCCGTGGGACAAACTGCGCGAGGAGTGTGGCGTGTTCGGGACGCGGACGAGCGGCGCCCCGGCCGCGCCCTACATTCACCTCGGCCTGTATGCCCTCCAACATCGCGGGCAGGAGAGCGCGGGCATCGCCACGTACGACGGCGCGGACACCCACCTGGTGAAACAGATGGGGCTCGTCGCCCAGGTCTTTTCTCCCGAGCGCCTGGCGTTGTTGCTCGGCCGCGTGGGGATCGGTCACGTGCGGTACTCGACGATGGGCGGGGCGCGCCTCGAGAACGCGCAGCCGTTTCTCGAGGCCACGCCGTGGGGCACGCTTGCGCTCGCGCACAACGGAAACTTGGTGAACGCGCCGGTGCTCCGCGCGGAGCTCGAGGCTCGCGGCTGCCGCTTCGCCGCGACGTCCGACACCGAGGTGATCACGAAGCTCATCGCCACGGCGCCCGCGGCGACGCTCGAGGACGCGGTCGCCTACAGCATGGGCCGCATCCACGGCGCGTACACCGTCGTGGCGATGGTGGGGGAGACGCTGCTTGCGTTTCGCGACCCCAACGGGATCCGTCCCCTCGAGATGGGGCGGCTCGGTCACGACGTGGTCTTCGCGTCCGAGACCTGCGCGTTCGATCACATCGGCGCCGAGGCGGTCCGCGAGGTTGGGCCCGGCGAACTGCTCATCGCCGACGCGAGCGGGCTGCGGGCGCGTCAGGTCCTGCCGGTCACGCGGCGCGCCTCGTGCGTGTTCGAGTACATCTATTTCGCGCGCCCCGACACGGTGCTGGAGGCGCGCAGCGTGCATCACGCCCGCCGCCGGATGGGGCGGGCGCTCGCGCGCGAGCACCCGGCCGAGGCCGATATCGTCATCGCCGTGCCCGACTCCGGCACGTCGGCGGCGATGGGGTACGCCGAGGCCGCCGGGATTCCGCACGAGGTCGGTCTGATCAAGAACCGCTACATCGGGCGGACGTTCATCCAGCCGGATCCGTCAATGCGGGACTTCGGCGTGCGCGTCAAGCTGAACCCCGTTGCCGACGTGATCGACGGCCGGCGGGTCGTGCTCGTCGACGACTCGATCGTGCGCGGCACCACGAGCCGGCAGATCGTGCGGATGCTCCGCCGCGCAGGTGCGCGCGAGGTCCACGTCCGCGTCTCCTCGCCGCCGGTCCGGAACGCCTGCTTCTACGGGATCGACACGAGCAACCGGGGCGAACTCGTCGCGTCACGCCTGTCGATCGACGGGATCCGCGCGGAGATCGAGGCGGACAGTCTCGGCTACCTCAGCGTGGACGGACTCGTCGAGGCGCTCGAGTTGCCGCGCCGCAATCTCTGTCTTGCGTGCCTCACGGGCGTCTACCCCACCGAGACGCCGACCGAGGCGACGGCCGGACGGTTCGCGCTCGAGACGCCGAGGGTGTAGGGCGACGTCGATGGCCGGGGCGCGCGAGCCACTGACGTACCGGGACGCCGGCGTGGACATCGACGCGAAGGAGACGATCCTGGCGGGGGTCGGCGGTCTCGTGCGCTCGACGTTTCGGGACGGCGTGCTGAACACCGGCGGGGAGTTCGGCGGACTCTTCCGGCTGGCGGGGTACCGCGATCCGGTGCTGGTCACGTCCATCGACGGCGTCGGGACGAAGACCAGAATCGCTGCGCTGTTCGACCGCTGGGATGTGATCGGGGCGGACATCGTCGCCCACGGCGCAAACGACGTGCTGTGTCACGGGGCGACGCCGCTGTTCATGGTGGACTACATCGCCGCGGAGGCGCTCGCGCCGGAGGTCGTGGCGCCGATCATCGAAGGGATGACTGCAGCCTGCCGGCGGCACGGCGTCGCGCTGCTCGGTGGCGAAACCGCGGAGATGCCCGGAATCTACAAGAGCCTGCAGGTCGACGTCGCGGGCTGCACCGTCGGCGCCGTCGAACGGGACCGCCTGATCACCGGCCGGGCGGTTCGGCCGGGCGACGTGATCGTCGGGCTGGCGAGCGACGGGTTGCACACCAACGGGTACTCGCTCGCGCGCACGGTGCTGCTGCCGGGCGGCGGCCTCGGCGACGCGGCGCGGCGCGCGCTCGAGCGCACGCCGCGCGGTTTCACGGAGCCGCTGGCGGACGCGCTGCTCCGGCCTCACCGCTGCTACGTGCGCACGGTGCTCGACCTTCGGGAGCGGGTTGACGTCCGCGCGATCGCGCACGTCACAGGCGGCGGGATTCCGGGAAACCTGGTGCGGGTCCTGCCCGAGGGCTGCCGCGCGGCCGTGGACCGCGGCCGGTGGCCTGTCCCGCCGCTGTTCGCGCTGATCCAGCGGCGCGGCCGGGTCGCCGATGGCGAGATGTGGCGGGCGTTCAACATGGGGCTCGGGCTGCTGCTCGTGGTGCCCCGCGCGCAGGCCGCCGATGCCGTCGCGCGCCTCGAGCGCGCCGGCGAGCGGACGTGGGTCGTCGGGGAGATCGTGGGGGGATCGCGCGGGGTGGAGCTTGTCTAGCCCGCTGCGCGTTGGCGTGCTCGTGTCGGGTGCGGGGACCACGCTGCAGGGGTTGATCGACGCGTGTGCGCGCGGCGAGGTGTCGGCGCAGATCGTGCTCGTCGCGAGCGACGTCCAAGGCGCGTTCGCCGTCGACCGCGCGCGCCGCGCGGGTATCCCGACGGCGGTGCTCGACCGGCGGACATTTGCTTCGACCGCCGCGTTCGAGGCCGCGCTTCGCGATGCGCTCCGGACCGCGCGCGCCGATCTGGTGTGCCTGGCGGGGTTTCTGCGCATCCTCTCGCCGGCGTTCGTCGCCGCGTTTGCGGGGCGCATCATGAACATTCACCCGTCGCTGCTGCCGGCGTTCGGCGGCAAGGGCATGTACGGGGATCGCGTGCACGAGGCCGTCCTGCGGTCGGGCGTCCGCGTGACCGGCTGCACGGTCCATTTCGTCACGGCCGTGCCGGACGGGGGGCCGATCGTCGCCCAGGCCGCGGTGTCGGTGGAGGACGACGATACCGTGGCGGAGTTGTCGGCGCGGGTCCGCCGCGAAGAGGTGCGGTTGTACGCGCGTGCGGTCAGGTGGTTTGCGGAGGGTCGGCTCCGCATCGAAGGAACCCGCGTGCGGATTCTCCCACCGGGTTCCGCCGGCGCCCCGGCGCCCGGTTCGGGCGCGGGCGTCCCGCGGTCCCGGTCGAGGTGACGGACGATTTCCGGCCGCCGGTGCGCGCGGCCGCTGGTGGCGAGGATCCGAGATGAAGGTGCAGCGCGCATTGATCAGCGTGGCCGACAAGACAGGCGCGGTGGATCTCGCGTCGGCGCTCGCGGCCCTCGGCGTCGAGATCGTCTCGACGGGCGGGACCGCGGCCGCGCTGCGTGATGCCGGCGTGGCGGTGACGCCGCTCAGCGAGGTGACCGGGTTTCCGGAGATCCTCGGCGGCCGGGTCAAGACGCTCCACCCCGCGGTGCACGGAGGGTTGCTCGCGATCCGGGGGGACGCGGCGCACGACGCGGAGCTCGCGCGGCACGGCATTCGCCCGATCGACCTCGTCGCGGTGACGCTGTACCCGTTCGAGGCGGCGCTCGCGCGCGGCGCGGACGCGGCGGCGATGATCGAGGAGATCGACATCGGCGGCGTGACGCTGCTCCGGGCGGCCGCGAAGAACTTCGACGGCGTTGTGGTGTTGAGCGACCCGGCGCAGTACGCGCCGGTGATCGAGGAGCTGCGTGCCACAGGGACGGTCGCCGCCGACACGCGCCGGCGGCTCGCCCGAAACGCGTTCGCCCGCACGTGCGGGTACGACGCGGCGATCGCCGGGTACCTCGGCGGCGAGCCGTTTCCGGAGCGTCTCGTGCTTGCGTTCGACAAGATCCAGGACCTCCGGTACGGCGAGAACCCGCACCAACGCGGCGCGTTCTACGGTGCACCCGCAGACCCCGCGCCGTCGGTGGCGACGGCGCGACAGCTCGGCGGCAAGGCGCTCTCCTATAACAACATCTTTGATCTCGACGCCGCGCTCGAGCTGGTCCGCGAGTTTGCCGACTCGGCCGCGGTCGTCGTCAAGCACGGGATTCCGTGCGGGGTGGGCACGGGCGACACGCTTCGCCAGGCGTATCTCAACGCCCGGGAGGGCGATCCGGTCTCCGCGTTCGGGGGCATCGTCGCGCTGAACCGGACCGTGGATCGTGCGACCGCGGAGGCCCTCGTCGAGACGTTTCTCGAGGCGGTGATCGCGCCGGCGTACGACGAGACGGCGCGCGGCGTGCTGTCCCGCAAGAAGAACCTGCGGGTTATGGAGGTCGGCCCGCTCGGCACCCTGGGCGTGGCGCCCGGATTCGACCTGCGCCGCGTGCGCGGCGGTCTCCTCGTCCAGGACCGCGACGTGCTCGATCTCGACGAGGCGCGACTGACCGTCGTGACCTCGCGCGCCCCCACCGCGCGGGAGTGGGTGGACCTGAGGTTTGCGTGGACGGTGTGCCGGTATGTGCGCTCCAATGCGATCGTGCTCGCGCGCGACCGGCAGGTCGTCGGGGTGGGCGCGGGACAGATGAACCGGGTGGAACCGGTGCGCCTCGCGGTCCGGCAGGCCGGCGAACGGGCGGCCGGATCCGTCATGGCGTCCGAGGCGTTTTTCCCGTTCCCCGACGCGGTCGAAGTGGCGATCGCGGCGGGCGTGACGGCGGTGATCCACCCCGGCGGAGCGACCCGGGACGCCGAGGTCGCCGCGGCGGCCGAGGCCGCGGGCGTCGCGATGGTCACGACCGGCATCCGCCACTTTCGCCACTGAACCCGAATCGCCGTGGACGCGCGGCGGTGACCGCTCGCCCACGGGCGCTGATCGTGGCGGCCGGTGTGGGGCGTCGGCTCGGCCGGCACACCGCGCGACGTCCGAAACCGCTCGTGTACGTCGCCGGGCGGCCGATCCTCGCACATCTGCTCGACGCGCTCCCCCCGCTCGGCGTGACGGACGTCGTCGTTGTCGCGGGGTACCTCCGCGGGCAGATCGAGGAGTATCTGGCGGCGCGCCCAGGCGCGTCCGCGCGGGTGGTCGTGCAGGCGGAGCCGCTCGGCAACGGTCATGCCGTGTACGCGGCGCGCGACCACCTCGAAGGTCCGGTGCTGATCCAGTTCGGGGACACGATCCCGCGCCTCGACCTCGGAGCGCTGCTCGCGCGTGAGGCCGCCTCGATCGCGGTTGCAGAGGTGGACGATCCCCGCGGGTACGGGATCGTCGAGGTGGACGATCGGGGGCGCGTGCGGCGGCTGTGGGAGAAGCCGGCCGAGCCGCGGGGCAGGCGCGCGGTCGCGGGGACGTTCTACTTCCCGGACGCCGGACCGCTGCGGGAGGCGCTGGACGAGATGGTCCGACGGGACGCGCGCCGCGCAGGCGAGTTCTGGTTGGTGGACGCCGTGCAGCACGTGATCGACCGCGGCATTGCGGTGGAGACGTTTCCGGTCGATCGGTTCTACGACTGCGGCACCGTCGACACGGTGCTGCTCGCGAACCGTGAGCTGCTCGCGGCGAACTCCGGGCTCGGTGCGCCCGAGACCCGCGGCGCAGACGTCGACGGCGAAAGTGTGATCGTGCCGCCGGTCGCGATCGCGCCCGGTGCGGTCATCCGCGAGGCCCGAATCGGCCCGTACGTCACGGTCGCGCCGGGAGCCCGGATCGTCCGATCCCGGCTCCGCGACGCGATCGTGCATCCCGGCGCGGTCCTCGAGGGTGCCGACGTCGCCCACGAGATCGTGGACGAGCCGGTCGTCGCGTGTGGCGGCGGATGACCGTACCCGCGGATGCGCCGGGCCGGCGCGCCGTGTTCCTGGATCGCGACGGCGTTCTCATCGCGGACGCGCACCACCTGCGCAGCGTGGATCAGCTCCGCGTCCTCCCCGGCGTGCCGGAGGCGCTCGTACGCCTGCGCGCCGCGGGGTGGGTGCTGATCGTGGCGACGAATCAGTCGGTCGTCGCACGGGGATGGGTGAGCGAGGAGGAGTTGCGGCACGTGCACCGCGTGCTGCTGGCCATGCTGCGGGAGCGCGGCGCCTCCCTGGACGCGATCTACTACTGTCCGCACCACCCGGAGGGCGCGGTGCCGGCGTACCGCGTGGTCTGCGAGTGCCGGAAACCGAATCCCGGGATGCTGCTGCGCGCGGCGGCGGAGCTGGGACTCGATCTGTCCGCGTCGGTCATGGTTGGCGATGCGGCGAGCGACGTCGAGACCGGCCGCCGTGCGGGATGCCGGACCGTGCTCGTGCGGGCCGACGCGGCGGAGACCGGCGCCGGGGGCACCCCGGCCCCCGACTACATCGCCGCGGATCTCGACGCCGCGGCCGCCTGGATCGTGGCGCTGCCTCGGCATCCGGGATCGACCGCGGGCGGGCGCGATGGATGAGTCCGCACGCGAGGGCCATCAGACCGCCTGCTGCATTGTCGGCGGCGGCCCGGCCGGGGTCATGCTCGCCCGGCTCCTCTCCCGTCGCGGAGTCCCCACGGTGCTGCTCGAGGAGCACACGGATTTCGATCGCCAGTTCCGCGTGACGCGTTGCAGCCGTCCACGATCGAAATCGTGGACGAGCTCGGGCTGGTGCACCGCCTGCTGGCGCTGCCGCGCGCCAAACTGAGCCGGCTCACGCTGCGCACGCCGCGCGGGGTCGCCGGCACGATTGACCTCGGCCACAATCGCGTGAATTTGCGTCGTGAGGGGTGCCGGATTCGGTGCCGGCATGCGTCAGCTGGCCACAACCCCCTGGGAACGCGATGCTGATGCGGCCAGCGTGGACGCTCGGTACGCTGCGCTCGTGTTCGAGAATGTGGGTTGTCACGATGGTGGCGATGATGCTGCCGAACGCGGCGCCGGCCATTCTCCAGGTCGTTCGCACAGCCGATGCGCGACCGAACGACGAACGCCTTCCGATGGCGCTGGGTGTCTCGGCCGGCGATCTCGCGGTGTGGGTCGGGTTCAGCGTCGTCGCGACCTTCCTGCAAATGGGCACTCGATTCTGCGAATATGCTGCCGGAGACCATGGCGATCCGCGCGGCCCTGATTGCCGGGCTGGTGGTTGCCACCGCCGGGCTCGATCAGGTGAGTCCGTTGAAGCACACGTGTCTGCGGCGCTGCCGCGCGTCGGGCAGATCCCCCGCCGAGGGCCAATGGCCGTCCGATGCCTGAGGCACGGCGCGGCGAGGCATCCGCTGCGGAGCGTCGTGCCTCGGTTGTTGTTCGGCCCTGATGTGTCTACTGTTCGCCGGGGGTCTGCTGAACGCCCTCTGGATGGTACTGATCGCGGTGTGGGTGCTCGCTGAAAGGACCCTGTCCTGGGGGAGTCGCATCGCGCGTCTCACCGCAGCTGGCCTCATTTCCTGGGGAAGCATCGCGCTCGCCCTGCGCTAACGCTGACCGCACGTACGGGCAGCGGTTGCCGCGGCGTGTTCCTCCACTCCGCAGGGCAGGTGATGTTCCACATGGGCAGATCACTCTCGCAACACTGAATTGCCTGTTAGCGTCCGGACACGCTAACGATGCGGATCGTGGGGCTGATCACCAAGTCTCCGTCGTTTCCACTTTCGTCTCCTCCGCCGTCGAGGTACGCGGGGCGGGCAATTCGCGTCACGAGCGACGCATCGGCGAGTCGGCTGAGGCGTCCAACCACCGCCAGATTGACGCCGTTCGCGCGACACCATGCGAGGTCTCGGTCGGGGGTCGTGTAGACCACCTCAACCGGGAGGTCCCGGAGCGCCGGAAGAAACCACCGGAGGTTGGCGTCGAACGCCACCACCTCTCCCGGGCGGGCGTGGGCGCGCACCCACGCAACCGCCTCGGTCCGGGTGTCCTCGTCGTGGCGCAGAAGCCATGCGAGATGGACTGCGCGGTCCGTGGGTTCGGCAAGGAGAATGAGGATCCCCAGGGTTGCGGCGACCGTTGCCGAGAGGCCCCCGCGCAGCGCGCGTGTGCGCCGGCACTGTTCCCCGATCCACGTCGTGCCGACCGCGGCGAATACCGCCGCAAACGGCAATAGCGGGATCATGCTGCGCAGGAAGAAGTTACGCTGGCTCGCCATGAGGCAGAAGTACGGCACCATGAAGCTGCCGAGGTAGAGCGCGAGACGCGGTTTTCGCACCGATGCGACGATCAGCCCGAGGACGGCTGCGGATGCGGGAATGAGCCCGAACGCGGCGTGAGGCGTCACGTACCATTCGGGATTCTGGCTGCCTCCCTGCATCGGATGAACGAAGTAGAGGAGGTTCTGTGCAGCTCCGACTTTCAGCGACGCCAGGGTGGGCACGCCGCCGTACGCGCGCCCTTCCGATGCCCACACGTCCACGAGGTAGCGCGGTGTCACCAAGATGCGCGGCGTGCCGGCGACGAAGCCGCCCGCGACGCCCGCTCCCAACGTGACGAGGGGGCGGAGGTCGAACCGGCGTCGCCGCGGGTTCAGCGCGTGAGCGGTAACGAAGGCGATCACGATCACGAACGCGGCTTGCTTCGTCGACATCGCGAGACCGCCGAGTGCGCCGGCGATGAGGTAGTCACGTGGTGTGCCGCCCTCCAACACGCGCAGACCGGCGAGTACCGCTGCGCAGAGAAAGAACACCATCGGAACGTCGACCCGGACGGTGTCCGCGTAGTAGACGAATCCCGGCGCCACCGCGAGGAGCGCCGCGGCGAGAAGCCCGACGCCGATTCCGAACGTCGCCCTCCCAAGGCGGTAGACGAGAAAGACCGCGGCGGTGGCCAGCAGGGTGGTGACGATCCTGGCCCACAGGTAGAACGAGGGTTCGTTGATGTACCACCAGTATGGCAGCGTTGGCGGCAGATGGCTGATCGGCGCCTGAGGGTGAAACAGTTGAATCGCAAATGGAGACGCCGCGTGTCCACTCAGGTGCAGATAGAAGTAGTAGAGATACGTGACGGGCAAGAGGATGTAGAAGTACAGGCTCGGATAGGAGAACGCCTTGGGATCGAGATCGCCCCGTTGCACCATGCCAATCACGTAAGTGACTACGTACGGTTCATCCCATTCGTGAATGTAGGGAAGACCCCGCGCAATCCCGACGAGCCGCACGGCGAGCGCCGTGAGCAGGATGAGCCCCACCGCGATACGCTCGAACGGGACGCGCTCGCGGGGCGGGGTGGGCGCGGGTCCAACGGACAAGGACAGAGGCGGGCGTTCGGGCGAGGGTGTCTCGGTCACCTTTCGCCCCCGCATATTTGGGCCTGGGAGGAGCGCCGCGGCGCCGCGTCACTGTCCGCTTGACAAGCGTGCCGGTGGTGCTTATAATATGGGTAACATAGCTGACCAGGCGAGTCCAATGGGGCATGTTGGGAACCGATTCCGAGAGGGTCGGTTTTCTTAATTTGTGGGCGCGCGTGCCTGAGGGAGGTGGCTACATCCACCATCGCACCAGCGCCACCGCGGTTAGCGCCCCCCACGCGGTTGCGGCGAAGTTGACGATCCCGTTTCCGATCCACGAGCACCGCACCTCGACGGTCGCGCCCAGGACGCTGTCGAGCATCGCGCCGGAGACGCCAGCCGCGGTCACGGCCACCGTGAAGGCCCCGGGGTTGTGTCGCGCAAGCACCGCGCCGATCCACGCGACGAGCAGAGCACCGGCGCACGCGGCTGCAGAGCCGGCGATCGTCACGCCGCCGGAGGCGCCGTGCGACACGGGCCGGCCGTTCGTGATGAGCACCGGCGGAAATGCGCTGAGGCGTCCTACCTCGGTGGCCCACGTATCGGCGGTGGCGACGGCAACCGCTCCCGCGCCCGCGACAAACGCAAGCGGAGATCCGCTCAAGGCGTATGCGCAGGCAGTCAACGCGGC